>NZ_JAWPOP010000219.1:0-917 GCF_033344345.1 Vibrio sp. 1978 | reverse complement strand
AAGACCACACCGTTTGGTACGTCACGCGGGTCAGTTTTGGTTGCAAGAAGAATGATACCGCCGAAGCAGAGCATCATCATTTGAATGACAACGGCCATGCTAATTGGTTTCGCGCCATCCACAATGGTACGAATGTCTGGCCACATCGCGATAACGACGATAACCAAGATAGAAGCGATGAACAGCAACACAGAGTTGCGAGCACTTGTTGGTAGCACTTCGTCAAGAGACGTTGCAGTTGTGTTGAGGATCTTTTCACGCCACACAGGATCTTTCAAACGCTCTTGGTATTCTTCATCGTCTTCCAGTTCTTTACCTCGTTTGATGCTGTAAAGTGACATTAGCAACGTACCGAATAGTGTTGCTGGAACCGTAACGAGCAAAATAGAAAGCAGAGTGATCTCGTGCTGAATATCAGAGAGTTGCGCTAAGTAGTAAACCACGGCCGCTGAAATTGGTGAGGCTGTGATTGCGATTTGAGAAGCGACAGAAGCCGCCGCCATTGGACGCTCAGGACGAATGCCGTTTTTCAATGCAACGTCGCCAATGATTGGCATAATGGAGTAAACCGCGTGACCTGTACCGAGCAAGAAAGTCATAAAGTAAGTCACAAAAGGAGCGATCAGGGTGACGCGTTTTGGGTTTTTACGAAGCACACGTTCGGCAACTTGACGCATGTATTTCAAACCGCCTGCGGCTTCAAGAATCGATGCACATGTTACAACCGCTAGGATGATCAACATAACGGTGACAGGAGGGGAGGTTGGCGGCATCTTAAAGATAAAGACTTCAATCACCAAACCAATACCAGATACGACCCCGAGGCCGATACCACCATAGCGTGAGCCGATATACAGCATCACGAGCAAAAATAGAAACTCAAGATACAACATGTGGATTTCCTTATTCAAAACAGA
>NZ_JAWPOP010000218.1:0-919 GCF_033344345.1 Vibrio sp. 1978 | reverse complement strand
GCTTTAATAGCAGGAAATGCCAGTGAAGCGTTCATCAACATACCCGGTTTCAATTGGTTTTCTGGGTTATCAAACTCAATGCGCACGCGCAAATTCAATGTCTCTGCACTGATTCTGGTATCAATACCAGTGACTTTCCCAGAAAAACGTTGTTCACCCCAAGCACTGGTCTTCGCGGCAACTTCCATTCCAACTGACAACATCGACAAATAACGTTCTGGAATTTGTAAATCCAACTCCATGACCGACAGATAGTCTAATGTCAGAAGCACAGTTCCTGCGCTAACCATTTTCCCGCGGCTGAAATCGATAAATCCAACCGTGCCAGAAAAGGGCGCGGTGATATGCAGATCGGCGAGATTCGCTTTCGCAGCATCAAGTCGAGCCTGAGCAATCTCCACGCTTGCTTTTTGTGCATCAATTTCGGTTTGAGTAATTGCGTTTCGTTTAACTAAACGCTGAAATTCTTTTAACTTACGTTCTTCATCTTTTAAGTAAGCTTTTGCCTCTACCAGTGCTGCTTGCGCTTTATCATCATCCAATTGAATTAACAGTTGGTTTTGCTGCACGTTCTGGTTTGCTTTTACTGCAATTTTTTTGACCTTACCTGCAACTTCTGAAGCGACAACCACAGACTCTGCCGCCTTCAATTTGCCGATAAGGGATAAAGATTGATTAATTTCGTGCGTTTCTACTTGCTCAGTCACAACCGTGACCGCAGACGGACCTCGCTTTGCTGCAAAAGCGCTAGGGGAAGCCATTAATATAGAAAGCGTTAAAACAGATAAGGATAAAGTGGCTTTCATGCTCATGATCTTGACTACTAAACGAATAAACTTATGTCATTAAACTGCTTACAGTTTATCAATAGATACGGCTTTTAACGTCAAGTAGTGTAAATTTCAGTAAAAAGAATATT
>NZ_JAWPOP010000217.1:0-919 GCF_033344345.1 Vibrio sp. 1978 | reverse complement strand
TTGGACTCGATAGCAGTGATCTTATTGCCGATTTTCGCTGCACTAATGTAGATGTCTTGGTGTTTTGCTTGTGCTCCGTCGACACGCTTAATTGGTTCTGCGATCAGCGTGCTAGAGCGGCCTTTAAAAATTGGCTCTAAAGAGAATTTTTGGTCGTGACCTAAGCGTGCAAACAACTCAATGTGTTTTGGCAACGGCAGGTTCACCCCAACCACCGGAGTTTTTAGTGCCGACGCTGTACTTTTGCTGATAAAGATAGGTGTGCTTAACGTCCTTGATAGCAAAACGCTGTGCAGTCTTTCCAGTAATGCGTTGCTTGGTAACATCTCTTTTTGTGGGATCAGCTTATCTTGGTTGTGTTCAATGATGCTGTTGAAGAAAGCGATCACACGGATCGTTTTGCTGTTTTCATCAATAACCAATTGTACGCTGCAGCCGTCAGGGCTGACTCGAATAACGCGATATGGAACGGCCATGAGAGGCAGCTTTTTATCGTAAAGTTGTAACTCACGAAAGTTAACTTGCACTTCTTGTCCCGAGCGTAACATCGTTGGCTCATCTAAACGAATCCCCAAGCCTCGCTTAGAAATATCAACGGTTGAACCTGCTGCTTTTAACTCACCCGAACTGAGTTCAAGCGGCGTTTTGAATCGATAGCGTGGTTCTTTACGGCGCGATTGAGCATCGAAATAGATACCTTTAGGGTTGCCAGTGATTTTTCGAGGATGACGAAAGGCATTTAACGTGTTGGCTGGCAAACGCGGCTTTTCTGTTAATAGGTAATCTTGCCCCGACTTTTCGTCAGCGATTTCTTGCAAAATTCCGATATGAGTCAGTGACTGAGAGGTTTCGGCTAACTCTGGAGAGAATAGTGCGAGATCTTCTTTCTCTTGCTCAGATAACTCAAAAATAGAAATTC
>NZ_JAWPOP010000216.1:0-921 GCF_033344345.1 Vibrio sp. 1978 | reverse complement strand
TATTGATGGTGTAGAAGCTTTAACGGTGGATGAAGACGACCTTGCGAGCATCGGTTCGGATCAAAATGATTCTGTTTCGGTTGACGGCAAATTCACCACGACAGAAGGCTCCGACCGAGTGGTGAGTTATCAACTCGACGCAGCGACCAACCCAATTGATGGCTTGACTTCACATGGTGAAGCCGTTGAGCTGGTAGAAACCGCAAATGCCGACGGCAGCTTCACTTACACCGCGACAGCAAACGGCAACTCAGTATTTACGCTGGTGGTGAATGTTGATGGTTCATACAATTTTACGTTGGAAGGCCCAATCGATCACGCTAGTGGCAGTGATGCGTTAACACTGAATTTCCCGATTACAGCGACGGATTTTGATGGCGATACCAGCACCATGGTTTTGCCTGTCACCATTCAAGATGACGTTCCTACGATTGAGAATGTCGTACCTCTCACTGTGGATGAAAATGACTTAATTACGAATGGTGGACAATCAAACGCACTGTTGGTTGAAGGGCAGTTCACGACCACGCAAGGCTCAGATGGTGTGGTTCAGTACCAGCTTGAAACAGGTTCAGACCCGTTAAACGGTTTGACCTCCAACGGTCAAGTTATCACGTTGGCCGAAGTCAGTAATGCCGACGGTAGCTTTACCTACACGGCGACGGCAAACGGCAATCCGGTATTTACGTTACAGGTAAACAGTGACGGGAGTTACTCGTTTGAACTGCAAGGGGCTGTTGATCATGCTCCAAATAGTGACACCTTAACGTTGGACTTTTCCATTATCGCGACGGATTTTGATGGCGACACGAGCAAAATTACGTTGCCAGTCACGATCGTTGACTCATTGCCAGTTGTAACGGATTTTGAAGCGATCAGTGTTGATGAAGACGATCTGGCTGGTATCGGTTCAGACCAAAA
>NZ_JAWPOP010000215.1:0-922 GCF_033344345.1 Vibrio sp. 1978 | reverse complement strand
CACAACCTGGAAGCGCCTCGTTAACGCGGCATCTTTCTCAAAATATTTTTTGTATTCAGCCCAAGTAGTTGCAGCGATGGTCCGTAACTCTCCTCGAGCCAACGCTGGTTTCAATATATTAGCAGCATCACCTTGTCCCGCTTGACCACCACCTCCGATTAGACCATGAGCTTCATCGATAAAAAGAATGATTGGCTGCGAAGATTCGTTAACTTCTCGAATGAGATTTTTAAGTCTGTTTTCAAACTCCCCTTTCATCCCCGCACCCGCCTGAAGCAAAGCAAGATCGAGTGATTTGATGGCAACATCATGTAAAGCCGGAGGAACATCCCCATCCACTATTTTTTGCGCCAGCCCCTCAATTACCGCAGTTTTACCTACACCAGCCTCACCCGTTAAGATCGGATTGTTTTGGCGGCGACGCAATAAGATATCGATCATCAAGCGGATTTCATTGTCGCGACCGATAACAGGGTCTATTTTTCCAGCTTTAGCTTGCTCAGTAAGATCCGTTGTGAACTGATTCAATGCTGAGTTCGAGCTACTCGTCGCCTTAGAAGTATTGTTTCCACCATCGCCCACATGCTCTTTCATTGCGACTAGGCGAGATGGTTCGACTTTGTCTAGCTCCGCGCTAATAACGTTCATCATATTCACTAGCGTGTCATCAGAAAGATACGCAAACAGTAACTGGATACAGTTCACTTGTTCTTCATGAAACTCTATCGTTGCGCACATCAAAGCATTCTGCATCATGGTTACAGTATGAGCAGAAAGGCCTGGGACGGTTTGGCATCCCGTTTTGTATTTTTCAAGCTGAGCTTGCAGTTGTTCTTCGACTTTTCTTTCATCAATATCAAAAGCTTCAAACACTTCTGAATAAATACCGGATGGATGTTGAACTATCGCCAACAACCAGTGG
>NZ_JAWPOP010000214.1:0-926 GCF_033344345.1 Vibrio sp. 1978 | reverse complement strand
GATCACGACCATGAAGGCGGCTGCTGTGGCGGCGAAGAGAAGGGCGACGACCACGAATGTTGTGGCGGCGGCGGTTGCGGTTCTCACTAATCGCATGCTCTTCACTAGATAAACGCATCTAGTAAAGCTTTAAAAAAGCGCAAGTTGAGGTTTCAACTTGCGCTTTTTGTTTATCTGCGGTGTAGTGCAAATCATACAAGGAATAACAGTGGACAAAGCGATGACGAAACCGTTCTCAATTGCCATTCACGGCGGAGCAGGCACCATTTTGCGTGAACAAATGAGTGATGAACTTCAGCAATCCATCTTGGCAGACTTAGAAGCTGCGGTAAAAGCAGGACACCAAATACTCGAACAAGGCGGAGAAGCGCTTGATGCGGTGGTCGCTGCGGTAAAAGTACTGGAAGACTCTCCCAACTTTAATGCGGGTAAAGGCTCGGTTCTTACTCACAACGAAATGGTAGAAATGGATGCCTCTGTGATGGATGGTCGCAACCTTGCCGCAGGTGCTGTCGCGGGCGTTAGACACATTAAAAACCCGATCGAGTTGGCTCGGGATGTGATGCTTCGCAGCAACCATGTGTTGTTGGTTGGTGAAGGTGCTGAGAAGTTTGCTTTTGAACAAGGCCATCAATACACCGAACAAGATTACTTCTTCACAGATCGCCGTTATGAACAGCTGCTCTCAATGCGTGAGAAAGGTTTGTTTGCGTTATCTGAGTCTCGTTACCCGGATGATCGTAAACACGGCACCGTAGGCGCAGTGGCGTTAGACCAGCAAGGCAACTTAGCTGCGGCGACCAGTACGGGTGGGGTAACCAATAAGCAATATGGTCGTGTTGGAGATTCTGCACTGATAGGCTGTGGCACGGTGGCCGAAAATGGCGTTGTCGCAGTTTCAACTACGGGTGTCGGTGAGTTTTTTA
>NZ_JAWPOP010000213.1:0-933 GCF_033344345.1 Vibrio sp. 1978 | reverse complement strand
ACCGCGGGTCTTCGTGGCAAAGTGGGAGCAGGTCCAAACCGAATGAACCGTTTGGTGATTCAAGAAACTTCCACAGGTCTCGGCCACTATTTACTTTAACAAGTACAAGATGCAGCGAGTCGCGGCGTTGTTATTGGTTACGATGGCCGACCAGATTCTAAACAGTTCGCGCACGATACTGCTTCTGTCTTAACAGCACTCGGTATCAAGGTTTACCTAACCTACCAAGTCGCGGCAACGCCTATTGTTGCTTTTGGTGTACGCACAATGAATGCTGCAGCGGCCGTTGTTGTAACCGCTAGCCACAATCCACCCGAATACAACGGCTTCAAAGTGTATTGGGAAAATGGCGCGCAAATCATTCCACCTCACGACTCGGGCATCGCGGCAAAAATTGATGAAGCGACCACAAAGCCTCTGCCGTTGATGTCTTTAGACGATGCTAAACAACAAGGCTTACTGGTTTGGTTGGAAGATGATTACTACCAAACTTACCGTAAAACCATGAACGAAAATGCTCTGCTGACTCCTGATAGCAACACCGATATTTCTATCGCTTACACTGCGATGCACGGTGTTGGCGCAGACATGGCAGAAACGTTACTTGCTGACGCTGGCTTTAAAAAAGTGGCCAGTGTTGCGGAGCAGCGCGAACCTGATGGCACATTCCCTACAGTTAACTTCCCAAATCCAGAAGAAGCAGGGGCAATGGACATGGTCATGGCGCTCGGTAAATCCGTAGATGCGGATATCGCCTGTGCAAACGACCCAGATGCAGATCGTTTCGCCGTCGCCGTAAAACGCCCAGACGGTGAATACCAAATGTTAACTGGCGACCAGGTTGGTTCATTGTTTGGTGATTACTTGCTAGAGCAACAGCCGAACTCACTGGTCGGTAACACCATCGTGTCATCTCGCCTCTTGAGCAGCATC
>NZ_JAWPOP010000212.1:0-934 GCF_033344345.1 Vibrio sp. 1978 | reverse complement strand
TCAAGAGGCACAAAGCGGCTAAAAACCGCAGAACCATCAAATGCTTTTGCTCGCTCCCAAGGCAAGCCTTGCTTTTTGAGAGAAGATTGCAGGCCGCGTTTCGTCAGGTCTAGCCCCAAACCCACGGCGGCGTATTGACCGTCTTTGATTAGAAAGCAGATTTCCGCTTCATAATGCAAAGGTTCTTGATGAAATGAGCGTAAGATCGTCGATACAGAGGTAGAAGGTTTATTAAACACCACCATTTGTTCTGGAATAGCATTGTCCAACTCATGGATGTGCTCAACGTAATTACGTCCAACACACAGCACTTTTCCAACTTCTACTTTCTTTTCTTCAACTTGAATGACGCTCATTGATCTTCCCTGCAAAACAAAAACATCATCATAATCTAACCTTTTGATGGAACAACACTAGAACGCGCTCTGAAGTATCGAAAATAAGACATTCAGCCCGTTTTATGTTTTGTGTCATCAGTTTGAAACGCATGTTGATTCTTCGAAAAAACGAAAAAAGCCAGCATCATGCTGGCTTTTGAATCGATAACTGTAACGACAATTATAGGTAGTAACGTGCACCAAGTGCCCATTTGTCATCAGTTTTGCGGTCGTTAGCGTCGTTCAAGTCAAACTGGTAACCCGCATAACCCACAAACTTAGGTGTGAAGTTGTATTCTGCTTGCAGCGCCATTTCTTCACGAGCCGTTTCTGTCTTCGCGCCTTTCACATCTTTGCCTTCAACCATTTCGTAGTTGATGCTCAGGTTTAGCCTATTCGGCAGTGCATAAGCGATCAACGCTTCGTACGCGTCGCTTTCAGCTAGACGAGTTTTACCGTCGAAGTTCATGTTTTCGTTCGAGCCGTAAACCGCTGCTAGGTACAAGCCTTGACCGTAAGAACCGTATGCCGCAGAGACTAGGTGAGATTCAGCTGAA
>NZ_JAWPOP010000211.1:0-934 GCF_033344345.1 Vibrio sp. 1978 | reverse complement strand
CAAGCGTCTGCTTCTTCACCAGCGGCAGTACCACATAGGAACCCATTTCTGGCACATCCATATTGCCAAACAACGCTTCACGATCCACTTTACGCAAGCGGCCCAAATAAGCCTCTTTGCCATTTAGGTGGTTGGTCGCAAAACGCTGGTAATGTTCTTTGCTAAGTTGCGTCGATGCATCACATTGGCTAAACAAGCGAACATACGCACGCAGTCCGAGATCTTTGGCTTTTAGCTCTATCGCGCTAATAACTTGCTTGAAGTCACCGCACTTTAGAATCGAGCCCTGCAAATCCATGAACTCGTAGAAGGTACGATCGTTGTTTGCCGCAAGCGACATTAACGTGGTGATCTCTTCTTCAAGCTCTTCAATACGCTGACGCTGGCGATTCATTTGAATATGCACCAACGAAACCGTACCTAAATCCGAATGTGGAAAAGACAGACGATCCACCAGCTCAGGGCGCTCAACAAAAAAATCAGGGTGATCTTTTAGGTATTCAGCCACCACTTCTGCAGTTAATGCGTCAGCTTCAACTTGAGACAAACCCTTTCCTTTTTCTTTGACTAGCACGACAGTTGACCATCAAATACGTGAGTAGCAGGGCCTGTCATAAAGAGTGGTTTGCCCGGGCCTTGCCAAGAAATATGCAGCTCACCACCAGGTAGCGATACTTTCACACTCTCATCCAAAAGTCCTTGCAAAATACCCACAGCCACCGCGCCACATGCGCCGCTACCACAAGCTTGTGTTTCACCTGCGCCGCGCTCGTAAACTCGAAGACGAATGTGGTCACGACTCACCACTTGCATAAAGCCAGCATTCACACGTTCAGGGAAGCGTTCGTGTGATTCAAGCAGCGGACCTAGAGTGTCCACATCTGCGGTATCCACGTCATCCACTACTGTCACCACATGCGGGTTACCCATGCTG
>NZ_JAWPOP010000210.1:0-934 GCF_033344345.1 Vibrio sp. 1978 | reverse complement strand
ATAATGGTGCGGAAGGAGAGACTTGAACTCTCACACCTTGCGGCGCCAGAACCTAAATCTGGTGCGTCTACCAATTCCGCCACTTCCGCAACTTAATCTATAGATATCAAGATAATTGGTAAAATCTCAATATCGTTGTATATGGCAGGGCTACCTGGATTCGAACCAGGGAATGGCGGCATCAAAAGCCGCTGCCTTACCGCTTGGCGATAGCCCTACAGCGTAAATAGTCAAAGACTACTTAACCTCTCTTATCGAGAGAAAGAATGGTGCGGAAGGAGAGACTTGAACTCTCACACCTTACGGCGCCAGAACCTAAATCTGGTGCGTCTACCAATTCCGCCACTTCCGCGTATTCTGATAGTGTAGATTAATTTAAGATGGTGCGGAAGGAGAGACTTGAACTCTCACACCTTGCGGCGCCAGAACCTAAATCTGGTGCGTCTACCAATTCCGCCACTTCCGCATCTATTCCTAACTGCTCTGATAAAAAGAACATTTAGGAATGGTGGCTACGACGGGATTCGAACCTGTGACCCCATCATTATGAGTGATGTGCTCTAACCAGCTGAGCTACGTAGCCATTTTAAAACTTTGATCAAGAATGGTGCGGAAGGAGAGACTTGAACTCTCACACCTTGCGGCGCCAGAACCTAAATCTGGTGCGTCTACCAATTCCGCCACTTCCGCAACTTGATCTGTAGATATCAAGATAATTGGTAAAATCTCAATATCATTGTATGTGGCAGGGCTACCTGGATTCGAACCAGGGAATGGCGGCATCAAAAGCCGCTGCCTTACCGCTTGGCGATAGCCCTACATTGCTCTAATAAAAGAGACTTTAATAATGGTGCGGAAGGAGAGACTTGAACTCTCACACCTTGCGGCGCCAGAACCTAAATCTGGTGCGTCTACCAATTCCGCCACTTCCGCA
>NZ_JAWPOP010000020.1:0-91514 GCF_033344345.1 Vibrio sp. 1978 | reverse complement strand
AACCAGCGATTGTCTTTAAAGAAATGGCACTGGCCGCTTGATATTGGCGAGTGTCGCACTTCGCAGTTGAATTCGGGCATCTATATGATCAGTTGGAACTTTCCTTATGTTTTTTACCGACTTCGCTCGAAGACCAATCGATGAAAATAACCCAAGCGGCTCTAATCCTAATGGTTCTGAGGATTTTGACGAAATTAAACGTCAAATAAACAACCTGAATAAAGTCACAGGGAGAGTCTCGTGGAAAACGGTTCAAACACTCTCAAAAAAGATCTTGAGTACCCAAGCGAAAGACCTACGTTGTTGCTGTTACTTTACCGTTGCATCAACCTATAACGACGGCTTAAGAGGCCTTGTTGAAGGGTTAAACTCAATACTTGATGTGTGTGTCGTATATTGGTTCAACGCGTATCCAGAGCATTCAAAGTCAAAGGCACGAATGAGCGCTATTGAATGGATGGTAGAGCATACTGAAAAACGAATTAATAAGCATCGGGCGTTACCAGAAGAGCTTCCATTGATAGAGGCAGCACATCAATTATGCTTGAGGATTGAGGAAGAGCTTCGTCTTCATTACGGTATTGAAGCGCCGTCATTAGGTCGCATTCGCCGTATTTTGAATCAATGGATTGAGCAGATAAAAGAACAACAGATTGCGGCTGAGTTACGCGAGAAAAAACAAGCCAACACTAGCGCTCCTGCAGCAACGCAGAAGGCACCTGAAATTAAAGTGAATGTGTCTCCCTCTCCGGCACCGGTGTCATTACCCAACCTAAATAGCCAAGAGAAAGCATCACCGGCAAAGTCTGGTCGATTTATGATCTACTTCGTTATTGGTTTGATTGTTACTGCGATATGTTCACATTTCATGTACGAGCAACAACGTTATCGAACATTGGAACAAAAAATTAATCAAGCTTCACTTAATGAACTTGTAAATTTGGTCGCCTCGTTAGATTACGAAAATAAAAAATATGCTCAGTCATTGAAAACGCAGGCCATTAATCGTGTCGATATTATGATGAATAACTGGTTTTTAGACTCGGCAAAAGTAAGTAACGTCAGCGAGCTCGATAGCTTGACCAATGAATTAATCGCAATCTATCCGGATTCGTCTTCTGCACAGCAACTACGTCAGAACTTTTTGACACAGAGCGCCCATTTAGAAGACCAGTTTATGGATGTTTATAAGCGATTCTCAGACGCAAGAACGGTGTTTGCCAACGTAGCTAGACAGAATGTAGATAAGAACTCTGAAAAGGCGTACGAATACAGTAACTCGTTATTCCCGCTTTTAGGTCGTATTGAATACGCTGAAAAGTATTCACAGCAAAAGGAAATTGACCGCGCAACCCTTTTACTGAACATCTACCTATATAAATTGAGTCAGCTACAAGCTGAAAAAACTGACAATAAATAACAATACAATTAAAGAAGTTTTAGGCTTATGTTCAAACAAAAACTGTTTAGAAATCCAGTGGTGATTTCTACCATATTGATGTTTTTAGTGGCTGCAATTATCACCACTATTTATCTGCTTTTTCTTGACGAAATCGATCAAATTTATCTTTGGCTGACCCTTGGTGCTATCGCCATTGTTTACGTCATTTTTCAATTCACATTATGGTTGAAGAAAAAGAACAACTCTAAAGCTCAACATTTGGAAACCGAGGAAGAAGCTCTTTCTATGGTTATCCAGCCTCTTCTTGCTAACTCAGGCAAGAAACCAATTTACCTGATGCTTGGTAATAAAGGGTCAGGGCGACGTCAATTTTTATTTAATTCTAGTGCAATTAAACCGATGGATCGCACTAGAACCGCTAAGAATGACTTTTTTGAATGGTACGAATCTGACAGCGCTGTATACATCAAACCAGACCAACGCTTAGTGTTCCAGGAAGTATCAAGCAGTGATGCTTCTTTATGGAATACGTTCATTGAAGAAGTTATTCATCATCGACCTAGAAAGCCATTTTCTGGGTGTCTATTCTTCATCGATTTCGAGTTCATGATCGTCTCTGAGCCAGAACAAAAAGAGTACACCATTTCGTCGTTACTGGCGCGCTTGAGTACCATCAACTCTAAAACGTCTTCAGCATTGCCAATCTATTTGATTATGTCAAAGCTAGACAAGTTAGATGGCTTTAAAGAATACATGCACTTTAGCTCTCTCAAGACACGTGTTGAGTTCCTCTCTATCCCACTAAAAGAAGCCAAGGGTGTATTTGCAGAGTACTACCGCGATAGCTATCTAAATCTAGTGAGAGTGCTTGAAAGTAATGCGCTAGATGCATCCGCTAATTCAACGGACATTGATGAGAAACAAGCAATACTCGCTTTCCCTAAGCAGTTTGAGCTATGTCAGTCTGAAGTCAGCTATGTGCTTGAGCGTCTATGTGATGTTAACAACGGTGTCTATTCACTAGACATCCGTGAGATTTTCTTTAGTTCGAGTCTGCAAGGCGGTCGCAAGTACAATTTGCTTGCAAAAAGTTGTAGTAATTACTTCAACTTACCTATTATCGCGTCAGAGCATACACAGTTAACAGAAACGCCTTATTTCTCTCGCTTTCTGATTGATTCACAAATATTGCCGGAAAGCGACTTTGCGGGCGAAAACAAGACGTATCTTCGTCTAATTCAGAGACAAAGCCGTTTGGCAATACTCGGCTCTATTATCCTGCTTACTGGGGGCAGTTACTTCTTTTTCACGACATTAGACAGTAACTTACACGTGATGAATCAACTCTTGAGTATCGATGACAAATCGCAAGTGGAGCAAGATGCAAGATTCAATGAGCTTTTAGCGAAGGCGACGAAAGCAATAGAGCCTTCTTATGGGGCGTGGCTTAAAGGTTCTAAGGCTTTGGATGAAGAGATATTACCACTCAACATTAGCCGTTTGGATCAAAGCACTCGCATCGCTTACGAAGCATTACTTAAGGACGTTGCTCAACAGTTGATACCTCTCATTGAGAAAGGTTACCGTCTACAACTGACACAAAATCAAAACACTTTTACACGCGCTTTACCTCTATTGAAGGGGTATCTAATGCTAAACGATCCAACAAAGCGTGATATCCGTTTTTTGCGTCATCAAACTCTCCAAATGATGAACGATTTGAGCAACCAAAGTGACGTCGTCAATCAGGCGATGCGCTATTTGGACGCTTACTTTCGCACACAGTTTGATCCAATTGATATCAATATGGATCTTGTTCGCGCAACACGTCGCTCACTGCTAGCAAATTCGAATGTTGATCTCGTTTATGCAGGCATTTTAAACGAAGCAAATTCGATTGATTTAGGAACCCTAGATCTGCAACGAGCTGTGGGTTTTGAGTTTAGCAATGTATTCAACACACCAATCGATAGTGAACGCTTGATCGTAGATAAGATCTATACCTCCACTGGTTTTAGTACTTTTTATCGACCACGCGTGGACCTAATGTCACAACAAGTCATCAGTGACAACTGGGTTTTAGGTCTGTCACAACACGTTATTCCTACTAGTGAAGAACAAGAAGCCTTCAAAGAGGAAGTACGTAAAAAATATACTGACGACTACATCAGTAATTGGCGCAATGCGCTGAGTGAACTAAAAGTCCAAAACTATGACAATGTCGGCGATCTAACGAACGCGATAGACTTAATCTCGGGCCCTTCTTCACCAATGACAACCGTACTGAAGCAGGTCTATGCCAACACACAATTTTCACCCGTTGGTGAAAAAAATGCTCTGATTTCAAAACTAGACCCGAAACTCGTGGCAGCGGCAGACTCCGCATCAGACGCAGTAGAGGAAGTAGTTAAGCCTGATTACTTGTTGATGAAACGTGTTGAACAAGCTTTTCACTTATTAAACCAACTTCAGGTCAGTGAAACACCAAACTCCCCTACTCCTTGGGATGAGACCGTAACAGCGTTAAGCCGTGTTCGCACTTATATGAAAGACATCGCTGATGCACCTGACCCGCAAATGGCGGCGCTAGCGGCAGCTCAGCATCGAATGAACAGCAGTGAAGCTGACCCATTAATCAAACTTAAACAGATTGCCCAAAAATCACCGGAACCCGTTCGTAGCTGGTTGTTAGATGTGGTTCAACAAAGCTGGTCAGTCATGATTAAAGAGTCCGCTAAAGGCATTCAAACCCAATGGTACAGCGAGATTTACACCAAGTTTAAAGAGATAGGGCTAGGACGATACCCATTTGATCTAACAGCGACTGAGGAAATCTCAATTGAAGATTTTGAATTACTGTTTGCTTCAGGTGGCTTGTTAGACACATTTATTCAGAAAAATTTTGCACCGTTCTACGATACCAATTTGTGGACGCCAAAACAGGTGGATGGCGAGACGATGCCAATCTCTCCGGCTCTGTTAGTGCAACTGCGTAACTATAACGTTATTCGAGACACATTAATTAATAAAAGCACTAACCGCGTTCATATTCCGTTTAGTGCAAGAGTACTCGATCTTGATTCTAGTGCGATTAGAGCGAGCTTAAAAATTGCAGATACCAATATAAGTTACTACCACGGTCCAAGCCGCATTCGTGAAATGGCATGGCCACCGCAAAATGGTGACTTCAATATTAGTATCACACTCCAGGATGTAACCGATGAAGGCAGACAGCACGTTTTAAATAAGAGTGGTCAATGGGCGATATACAGATTGCTAGGTGACTCGACCTTGACAAACACTCATAACGGCAGCTTTGTCAGTGACATAAAAGTGTCAGGGAGGGACTTGAGCTTACGCATCACTCCGTTGACACAGAAAAACCCATTCACTCTTGCTGAGCTGTATAACTTTACGCTCCCTGAGTCGATTTAATAACAATATAAAAACAAAATAGGCAGAACACATGATTTCAAACATGACTTTACAAGGTTTAGATAAATTAGATCGAAAAATACTTTCAAGTCTATTGTCGAATGGGCGAGAGTCGATTGCGAATCTATCCCGAAACATTGGTTTGTCTCGAACAGCAGTAGCAGAAAGAATTAATCGTTTAGAAAAGACCGGTATTATCAAAGGCTATACCGCACAGATTCGTGTAGAAAATGAAGGGCGAAAAGCCGCTAGTTATCTACTGATCTCTTGTGAAAAGGGTAAGAAGAATGATGTAACGAATGCACTTAAAGAAATCCCTGAGGTTCGCTTAACGAGCGTTGTTGGTGGCAACTTTGATATTATTGCCCTAATTGAAGCGCCCGACCTGCAGTCTATTCATCATCTTTGTAATGAAATTGAATCATTTAACGGCATTCAAAGGCTTGATACTACCGTTGTACTGCATCAGCCGATCAGTCGTTAAGCTTTTCTGACCTCTTTGAGGAAAACATAAAGGGCCGCTCGTTGAGCGGCTTTCTTATATGCTTCCGATAAGTCGAATTTTGGCGTCTTTATCACCTGGGTTTCCTAGCCAGAACGTTTGACCTAGTTGGTTCCCTTCTCCATTACCCAGTTTGTTTTCTGGAATACTGTCTAGGTTAACTGTCAACTTTAGGTCCCACGACATTGGGTCACGCAGAATAAAGCGCATCAAGCCCACCAGCGTCTTATGTAACTCACCATCGTAGGAAAACTGCTTAAACGTTTCAAAATCAATGTTGTCGATACACAAGTTAAACTTGCCGTTCAAATCCGCAATGCTTTGTCCCAAGTGTAAGCTTTGCCCCAATACACAATTGGAACGATTGAGTTTGTTACGCTGGCTTTCAGCGATTTCTACGCGTCTATAAACCCATTCTTCGATTCGCACATTCGGCAGTGAAAAGTAGTGCGAAACAATACCGGAAATAAGCTTGGGTGAGCGTGTACGCGTAGATAACTGGTTCACGTAAGACAGAACTTTCGCTCGATCTAACTCCGCTACTTCACAATCTTGCATAACGCTAGAAAGACCAGCCAAATGCAGTATGCGCCCAGAAAACGCATCGCTTGCCCCGCTTTTGTACTGCACGTGATATCGGTATTTCTTCCAAACACGATACAGTAAGCTTGTATAGCGGTTGTGGAAAAAGTCGAAGAAATCCTTCACTGGGTTATCATCGGGATCACGACCGACGAGTTTCTCAGTGTAAGACGCAGGCAGGGGCGAGCTTGAACCATGCAAGCCAAGAAAGTTCGTCTCAATACGTGAATATTGCTGTCCGTTTCTTTCCATATGAGTAATAAAGTCCATATCACTCTTTGGAAAGCACAGGTTTGGCGACACGCTGAACTCAATTCGCTCTTGGTGAAAGTATTTGTTCTCGCCCACGGCAACAAAATTTGAGTTTGGCTCCAACTGGTAGTGTTTCTCTAACAGCAACACCGCTTGGTAGAAACTAAACTCATTCGACTTATCAGAAAGTGTGTTAATCATAGTATCGTCTGCTGCCCGATTAGGCTTGCCCAGTTGTAAACCTCGCCCGTCGCTTCATCGAACACCTCTAGTTCGGTAAAGGAGTTCACACTCGAATACAAACGGATAAATTCATTCAATACCGTGGCCATAAGGAACATATCGCCTTCATTTACGAAGAACTTAGAGTCCGTCACGAGCTTGAATTGGTTACCACGCACAGATACACCACGAAATACGCGATCGATTGGTTTCATCTCTGAAGAAATAATGCCATCAAGTCGATGAATCGACGCGCGGTGGGCTTGTCTATCGACTCGAGAGTGGAAGTCGTAAGTCGAGAGCAACACTTTCAACACATCGATATTGGCCAAAGACAAGTAGTTGAGCGACATGTTGGCAATCAACTGCCATTGAAGTTCACCATTAACCTGAGGACTTACTGACTGTGTTGGCTTAGTAATGTTTTTAAACGTCGCATACGTTGGCGACTTGTGCGTCGCGTACGTGATATCTCCTACTGACAGGCGCTCCGCTAAGTCCGCGTTACTGCATTGCAGTTTCATCAATACTGTTTCAGTCCCTAAATCCGCGATGTCGCCATTGTGAGTATGGAATGAGATATAGCGCTCTAACCCTCTTCCGCTTACTCGCTCGCCCACTTTGGATTTGTAGAACTCTCGCTTATCACGCTGGTTGATTTGGTGCTCAAACGATTCAAATTCAATCAGTGGTTTTCGGCGACGCTCGTCTTTACTCCAGCTCTCCACTTGCTCAATGGAATAAACCTCGTAATGCTCTTGAGTGTTACTTTGTGGACGCACCTTGTACTCGTTTCGTCGATGCTCTAAACGGATTGGATCGCCGTCTTTTTCAAACAAGTTAACGGCAGGTGTGCAGTGCAACCTTAAGTGTTTATCTTTAAGCACCACCTCTGAAGGCAAAGCACGCTTAAAGTGAAATTTGATTTTGACCGTGTTGCGCTGTGGAATGCCTTTTAGCCACTCTAAGCCTTTAATGTCGAAGAACATGAACTTATCTGGCAAAGAGAAGAATTCTTGCAGCAAACGGTAGCCTGCAAAGGAATTTTTGCTGTAAGGCAACAGCGCCTCGTCCTCTTCATGCCCGACTGGCTTAACGTATTCTGGCCCTAAACGATGTTTGTAGCCGCCACCAACATCCAACTCGACGTAATCTAGATAACGGAACAGCCATAAGAAGACAGTGCGAGTAATATGAATCTCACCATGCAGGTGCAAACGCAACGTATCTAAGCCGATCCGAGACAGCTCAAGGCCATGCTCCGTCGATAACGTCACATCAATCATCGAGCTGGTGCGGCTGTTAGTTTGTTCGATGTTAGTAATCGTAATTGGGTATAGATTGACGTCATAACAAGTACGGAACAAACACTGCGTGCCTTCTACCTGCTCGCTGGCCATTTCCGCACCACGTTTCACCACGGTTTTCTCAGTAACACTTCCGGTATGCGGTTTTAGTTCGCTAATACACAAAGACGGGATCGAACGCATGTAATGTGGCCACAGCAAAGTCATCAGAGATTGCGTTAGCTCAGGAAGTTCATCGTCAATCTTTTCGCGGATGCGTCCGGTCAAAAAAGCAAAACCCTCCAGCAGTCGTTCGACATCTGGATCAAAAGTTCCTTCAGAGAGAAAATGAGTTAACTTCGGATGATATTTGGCAAACTCACTACCCGACTCGCGTAAATACGTGAGTTCATCTTGAAAGTATTTACTGTTACTCAAGTGGCACCTACTAAACGTTAAATTGGCCGTCGGTTCCCATGTAGACATCGATCGACATTGGGACTTTACCGCCGTTATGGGAAACTTCGCCGCGAATACCAAAGCCGAGTTGTAATGGATTATGGTGGTCTTCACGGTAATGAACCTCGACATTAAACAGTCGGGGCTCAAAGCGTTCTATGGTTGACGTGATGTTTTTTTGAATATGGCGAACGAGGTTTGTGTTGTTAGAAAGTACGTCGTTAAAATCTGGCAGACCATACTCATTGTCGATCATTGCGTTGCCGGAGTGCGTATTCAACAAGTCAGCGAGATGCGAGTGAATGGATTCAATCAAATGCTTATGAGACACCACTTTCTCGTAGCAGTTTTTTGGTTCTCCTAGCTCGATCCGCTCTAAAAGACGGTAACCTTTTTCCATATGCGGTCCTACGAAAAAAGCAGCCAGTCTTCACTGGCTGCTTGATGGTTTCAGTAATGGGTTATTGGTCTAGCTTACCAACTAGAGACAAGTCGAAGCTTGCGCCCATGTACTTGAAGTGAGGACGTACAGACATCGATACTTTGTACCAGCCTGGATCGCCTTCTACGTCTGATACTTCAACCTTCGCAGCACGAAGCGGACGGCGACCACGAACTTCCGCTGGCGGGTTCTCTTGGTCAGAAACGTATTGACGAATCCACTTGTTCAGTTCGATTTCTAGGTCAGAACGCTCTTTCCAAGAACCGATTTGCTCACGCTGTAGCACTTTGATGTAGTGCGCTAAACGGTTGATAATGAACATGTAAGGAAGCTGAGTACCTAGCTTGTAGTTCATCTCGGCTTGTTTGCCTTCAGGCGTGTTCGCAAACACTTTTGGTTTTTGAACAGAGTTTGCAGAGAAGAACGCCGCGTTGTCAGAACCTTTACGCATGGTTAGCGCAATGAAACCTTCTTCTGCTAGCTCATACTCACGACGGTCAGAAACCAGGATCTCGGTTGGGATCTTAGTCTCGATTTGACCCATAGCTTCAAAGTTGTAAACCGGTAGATCTTGTACAGTACCACCGCTTTGAGGACCAATAATGTTCGGACACCAACGGTACTTAGCAAATGATTCACTGATCTTGGACGCCATCGCGTACGCTGAGTTGCCCCATAGGTAGTTATCATGGCTGTCTGTCACTTGCTCATCGTAGTCAAACGCCTTGATTGGGTTATCTTCAACAGAGTAAGGCGTACGTAACATAAAGCGAGACGTACATAGACCTAAATAACGTGCATCTTCGTGCTCACGCAGACCACGCCATTTCGCGTACTGTGGACCTTCGAATACAGACTTAAGATCTTTTAGGTTTGGCAGCTCTTCGTAGCTGTCTAGACCAAAGAATTTAGCCGATGCCGACGTGATGAATGGTGCGTGAGACATTGCGCCTACGTTCGCCATGTATTCCATCAGTTTGATGTCAGGCGAAGAGGCAGACATAGCGTAATCACAAATGACGGCGCCAACAGGTTTACCACCGAACTGGCCGTATTCACGTGTGTAGATTTGCTTGTACAGGCCAGACTTCACCACCTCTGGAGCGTCTTCGAAGTCATCAAGAACTTCGTCTTTCTTCGCAGAGATCAGTTCAATTTGAATGTTCTCGCGGAAGTCAGTGTGATCAACCAGGTACTTAAGGCCACGCCACGTTGATTCAATCGCTTGAACTTCTTCGTTGTGAAGAATTGCATCAACTTGCTTAGACAATTTTTGGTCGATTTCAGAGATCATCAGATCAACCAGAGATTGGTCGACTTTCTCTGTGTTCGAACTGCTTAGTAGCTCACTGATGAATGCTTCTACGCCGCGTTTTGCAACGTCAAAACCTTCATCACTTGGCTTTAAACGTGTTTCGTTAAGAATGCTATCCAGAAGTGAGCCTGATTCAACTAAGGCTGCTTCTTGTTCTGGCGCTTGTGCTTCTGCAGACATGATATCCCTTACTCTTCTTTCGCGTCTTGGTCGTTGCCAATGCTTAGTTCATCCAACAGTTTCTTTCTCGCTTCTTCATCTTGAAGAACCGATGCGATCTTCTTACGGAACGCAGGAACATTTCCTAGAGGACCTTTCAGTGCAACCAAGGCTTCGCGAAGCTCAAGTAGGCTGTTTAGTTCAGGTACACTTTTCGCGATCGCTTCAGGTGAGAAGTCCTTCATGTTTTGGAACGTCAGATCAACACCAATCTGGCCGCCTTCTTCATCAGAAAGACGGTTTTCAACGTTGACTTTAACGTTTGGAGACATGCCCTCTAGCACTTCGTTAAAGTTGTCTTTGTCGATGTTAATTGGAGTACGTTCTTCAATTGGTGTCTCATCTGCACGCGCAGTAAAGTCGCCAACTACCATCATGCTTAGCGGCAGCTCTACGTCTTCTTGCGTATCGCCAGTTGCTGGAACATAACGGATATTAATTCGCTCTTTAGGAGCCACCGAGCCGTCACGTGACATAATTCGTTCCTTATCTAACTCTTTAATTAGTCGTAAATTGCTTTCCACTCTTCATACTTCTCAGGTAGAAGATCCTTGCTTCCAAATAACCGATGGAGTGTTTTTCGAATTAGGTCTTCTAACTGTGACGATAAGTGGGGTTCCCAGCTCGCGAGATTAAACGCTTTTTGTACTTCCCACCCCTTCTCAAGATACGGCAAACACAACGGGTATAATCCAACAGACTGGTAAGCTGCTATCAATTGTAAATACAGCATGAACTGCCCACGTCCCGAGCTATCCAGCCCAAGTTTGTGGGCAAGCTCTGCGGCACATTCCCCTAGATTTTCTAGAGTGATATCCTCCATTGGCAGCGAGTCTTCCTGCGAAATCACAACCGTTTGAACAACAGGTTGAGAAGTCGAAGAAGTAGTATCTTGAGTCGATAACCAGCTCAAGGTCGCTTCATCTGCAAATGGTATAGAATTCTTAAATGAGAGGTGCTCGATGCCCTCTAGCGATTCAACAAAACGCGTCACTTCTTGTTTCACAGCAAGCGCTGCATCATCAAAGCCCAAGTTATTAAGCATCGAATACACGAAGTAATGGCCCGTCAGCCAAAACAGCGCATCCGTTAATGTGCGCTCCAAACGCTTAATGGTGTCGATGTCGCTTTCTTGGTCAGCTTTATCTCGGTATTCCGCTTGTTGATCGGACGACACTGCCAAGCTCAAAGGCGTTTGATTATTTTGGTGGCCGGGTAGACCATCAATGTCATCCCAAGTCAGATGACGATAAATCCGGTAAGCCAGCGGATCACTTGGGTTCGCATGAAGCATGACTTCCGCAACCTTCTTCAAGGTGCGCTTAGAAGCCGTAGGCGAAGAGAAGTCCGTATCGACATCGACTTCTTTTGCTACCGCTTTCTTAACTGGCGCAGGTTTAGGAGCCGGTGGAACCGTCTTCACCGGTGCGGTTTGCTCTTCACTCTGCGCTGGCGTTTCTGCGGCGGCAGGCTGCGTAGCTGGTGCAGGCGCCGCTTGTTCGATGTTAACGACTGCTTCATCGCTCTGCTCATCAGCCGCCGCTTGTTGAGATAAAACATTGAGTTGAGTGCGAATCTCAAAGAAATCCGCTTCTGAGTCTTGGTAAACCTCGTCGTACTGGCGCTGCACTTCTTCAATAGTCGAAATGCAGTTTGATACCAAATCCCATGACTGAGCGCTTTCCGCTAACTTGCTGCTGACCAGTTTAAACTGATGGTTCAACCATTCGACCGCGCCATCTCGACCCCGCTTTCGGGAAGGATACAATTCAACGCCAAAGCGACTTAACGCCTCACTAAGCAGCTTTAGCCCTTGTTCAAAGCCTTGCAGACCAAACTCTTCTGTTAGCGCGCGAACAAGGTAACAAATGGCTTTTAAGTCTTTACTGTGGTGCTCTAGAACTTCAGTCGCGTGCGTTTTTACTACGCTCCAATCTACTGTTTCGCCAAACAATGAACCGAATTTCTTCACTTCGGATTCCATCATTTCATAGCAAAACTCGTAACGGGCATCGTTACCCACTGGAGATTCATCAGAAATAGGATTAAGCAGACGATCGATATCAATGTTGGACAAAATTCACGTCTCCTTCAGTCAAGTAATCTCTCAACGCACGCGCTACCGCAATTGCGCCATTTGCTGGCTTAGATAATCGATGGCTCTGCTCAATCGCATCCGACGCCATGCTATCTAGAATTTTCGTGATTTCTGTAAATTTACTTGGTGCATTCCGTTCTAAATCGGCAAGGGATTCATGTAGCTTTTGTTTGTCGTAAACGGATTGCTCCATCACGGTGCTAAACAAAATAAATTCGCTTCTTGCGACGATTAAATCCTTTATTTTTTTGTCTAGTTCTGGCGTATTACCGAAGTAGGCTTTGGCTAATTCAGCTTCTTCAATTGCTTTGGTGTAAAAGTGCGCCTCTGCATGTTTATCGATGGAGTCATTAATATTTTCCATCACAGCCTTTGGTAAGATTTGGTTGTAGAAATAGGCTTGTGACTGGTTTAATAACCATGCCTCTTTCATTTCATTTTCTGCGAGCTTAGCTTCACCATCTAAAATTAAGCGAGCAATCTGCTTATCTCGACTGCCAGCTATGGCAGATACTTTCATGGAATCGATAGACGCGACATTTAATCCAGACATCACTTTAGTCAACGCCTCATCCGCATATGGAAACAGGGCACCGTCACGAACAAGGGTTTCTCGCAAGGTGACAAGCTCCTTACGTAATTCGACTAATGCCATTGGTAAGCCATCCGCTAACGATTGATACGACGTTAACTGAGCCTGTTTTTCTTCATATAAATTCGAGAGGCTTAACTGCTGAGCTTGATATGCTGTTCGATAAGCTTCTGTCATATCAATACTCTGTTTAGCTTGAGACAATTCTTCTTTGATTTTCCATGGAGGCTGAGCCAAAAAAGAAGCCGTTTCAGAGGGCGTAATAACGTGAGTTACAGGAGCGACTCCTCGGGGAAAAATGGCATCCAATTGATCTTTATTCTGTTGATATAAATAGCTTCCTGCTGTTGCCAGCACACTCAACACTAAGCTCGCCTCTAATATTTTAAAGCGACCATACGCCGTTTTATCATTTGGCTTACAGTGTGTAAGCAGCAAGTCCGCGTTACGCAAGCTACTGAAAATTGGTGCGTTAGAATTTGAGCTAATTGATTGCGTATCGATTCGCGCTAACTGTTGAGCAAAAGAAATAGCGGTATAGCCATGCCCTCTTGGTTTGTTGATGACTTCTTTCAGCAATTTCCAAATATGAGCCGGGATCAAAGCCGGACGCTTTCGGTCTTTTAACTGCTTATTCCAAGCATCACCAAATATTGAGCCTAAAAATAGATGTCCAGCGAGCAAAGCGAGAGAGTAAACATCATCTTGCGGTTCCGCGATGCCAGTTTCTATATAAAGAGGGGAGGCGTAGCTCAAGCTTGCCTCAGCGTAAGGTTCTGTCTCTCCAATGTAACGAGCAGCGCCGAAATCAATGAGCTTAACGTAATCGCCTTCACTCACTAATACGTTAGATGGTTTAATATCAAGATGGCAGATACCTCTTGTATGCATAAACTCTAGAGCGCCAGCGAGTTGATACACCAACCAAGCGATGTGGTCGTGGCGGAAGCCTTTAGAAGAATGACGCTCCATTTTTTCTGCCAGTGATTCACCTTGGATCCACTCGTACATCAAATATGGGCGTTCAAATTCATTGCCGATTTTTACAAAGTTAGCCACGCTAGGGTGTTGAGAAAGCTCCAGCCTGCTCGCTTCGTTAATCAACATTTTGCTCGCAAATTCTGGCGAGTCATCATTGATAACTTTGCAACAGATTTGCTTCTCTGGCTGCCCTTTTTTTGCAAGATGGTAAACCGTTGTCTTACCATTTCTAGAAGGAAGCTTGTCTAATACATCAAACTGTGAAAAAAGCACGTACTCAAGCTTCGGCTTATTTTTTTCTGCTAGCCTTTGCTCATTCAGTTTCTTTTTCTCAATAGCTTTAACAACCAACTGATCGATATATCCTTTGGCTGTACTCTGATTATTAGACACTTAGTACTCTTTCATAGAATAAATATTATTAGAGTTGAATAATATTTTCTTGAACGTACTTGTATCAAGGTTGGTATTTAAAACAAACAGTAAGCCTATTATTTTAGTTATTATTACTAACTTATTAGACCTTTTTACTTACGCTTTCACTGCATGAGTTATACGCTTTTTCGTGTTACAAACTTCAACCTAATAATATGAGTATACTTTCATTGCCATTTGATCGATGAGTGCTCACTAACATTGCAGTAATTGGAGAACTCCTTTGTCACCATGAAAGTCGAACATTAACAACGTAGTTGGTTGCTTAAAGTGGTGCTCTCTGACCGCAAAAGCAATTAAAGCGAGAGAAGAACAACTGCCCATCGTGCCCCACAACTCATTGATAAGCTGCGGTTGTTCTGGGTTCGTGAATCGTTCTGCTTTAGCTCCCAGAGCAAAACCGTAATCTTCCGAGTGCATGCGAAGGTTCGTCATATCGGAATACACTTCACCAAATGAATCGAGCTTTTTACTCGCACGTTGAACAAGTCGAAACATGCCTCTTCGGTCTGAAGTGTTTAATTCCGTATCAATGTAGCCAAGCTGCGCTTGAGGCTTAAGTTTCAATGTTTCTACGGTATTTCTTCGACAAAGAATTAAACCCGCCCCACCCTCACTCGGAATAACGCCCCATGGATTATTGGTACTCATTACCATCGCATCGTCGATGAGTGTTTGCATCGAACTCACCAAGGTATCGACACTGATACACATCATAGCATCGTATTTATCCAATGATTTCATGGCCTGGAGAACGAAACTGGGCCCACTGGCATGAACAGCATTCACCACAGAGAGAAATTCAGCATAGTTACTTTCACCAAGCCATTCTTGCACCTTTACTAGTGAAACAGACGCAGGCACCGCTATAAGCAAAGGTATTGGTCTCAATGAACGTGGTAACTGCGCTAACAATGAATCAAGCAAGTGGGTGATTAACTCGCACGTTTTCTCAAACTGCTCACTTTCTTTGGTGTATTCGATTTTGGCGTAAGTAAAACGCTCGATACCATCATCCCCTACACATTGGTCGAATCTTCCTAAGTCAGCATACGAAACTGCACTAGCAATATCTAAATTCATACCGGTTGGCGTCATCACTTCCATCCCTAGCACGTAACGGCCTGTTGAATTATGCATGCTCGCTTACCTCTTCCAACTTAGTGATCGATGTCGACACCAACAAATGCTCCTTGCCCTGACAAGGAAACACAGCGGTGTAACTGATTGATATAGTTTTCTTTTCCGCATCAACGAATAAGGTGTACATCGCCATATCAGCTTGATAACTTTGATCTTTGAACGTCGCGATCGCACGGTATTTTTCTTTAGGAATTCGAAATGAAAGCGTGTCATCATGACAAAAGCCACTCATCATCAAACGCTCCCCCCCACGAAGGAAGCCTTTGCACTGTTGATCAATAGGCGCGCTTTGGAAGAACCGCTTATCAAAATCGAGTGGCAACATTGGCTTGCGATTCTCAATCCAATCGTCATCGAACGTGCCGGCTAGCTTCTGGCGCGACTCAAAGAACGGAGGGACTGGCCCGAACCCCGCAACGCGTAGTTTTTTCGCGGCGGCACTCCAGTCCTCTCGGGGATAAAAAATCGAGGGTACTTTCTGTTCAAGCAATTCTTTGTTGGAGTCGGCAACCCCACCACCTATTCGGTTACGTAAATCACCGCCTACCGCGCAAGTGTAATCAATGTCTTTTTCAATAAATGGGACTGGATTGCTCAGCGTGATACCGCCAGCATGCTCAACCCATACGCGTTCCCCGTGAATAGCGAGAGTCTTATCGATATGACCATCAATCAGCACACGACACTCTTGGTATGTCACTGGCTTTTTCGCGTAGCTGCGCGCTTTGCCGTAAACAAGTACATCTGTGTTGTCTTTGGTATACGCGAACTCGTGGTCAACTTTCATCGCAGAGAAACCTTCTTCGCCCAAATATTGGGGATCATCGAAGATTTCACTTTCACCTAATTCGTGCCAAACCACACCATCGAATTGCCAAGTACGTTTAGCGACCACAACCCACACTTCATCGCCGTTTTCGTCACGTTGAAAACGACCTTTAAGTGATAGCTCAGGGTGCGCATCAATATCCCATAACTGCATTGCTATTCCTTAAGTTGAATCGTTCGCTCGCAGAAGGTGCGGCCTTTAAATTGTTAAAGTTCCAGTCTTGTTGATGAATCGGCATTGCCATATCCCAAGGCACGTAGGCTCTGGATTGAATACAGATTTGGCGCCATAGCCAGTCGCGGAACAGCACATCAACGTTAGAATCTTGCATCGCAGCTAACGTAGACTCGAAGCTCAATGCGTAACCCAAGCGGCTTGGTAGATTTTGGATATATTTTTCATCTTCCACCCACTCATTGAGCAGATCGACGATCTCTTCCCATTCATACTCGACACCAACATCTTGCGGAGTCAGAGGAAGAAGCTTTCCGTAGACGACATACAAGGCATGAAGCCAAATTTCACCTTCAGCTTCCTCCAGACTTTCCAAGTGCTCGATGATTTGGGGCACCAGTTTCCAATCACCACTCAGCGCAAAATCAACAGGTGCTAATGAAGAAGAGATATCAAACGCCTCAAACTCTTTTAACTCAAGCAACTTGGCATAAGTGAGCACTTGCGCTGATGGTAATCCATTTGGTTCGATGCCAAAGCACTGACGGAGCCAAGTGCCTCTGTCACGTTTGGTAATCAAACGTTCAAATAGATATTGTTCGCTGCCTGCATTGTCATTGAGCCAATCAATCCCCTCTTTCACGTCTTGTAAAGCGAGCAGTGGCAAAGCAACATGAGAGCTAATGATGCTGGCTTTGTGCCAGCGCTTGATGAGAGAAACACTTAATGTTTGACGTACACGTAAGCATTCAAAGTAAAACGCACTGGATGTCGCATTACCCTCAATAAGCTCCGAAAGCGTGCTATCCATAGATTCAACCGGAGATTGTACGGCAATGACCATTGCGGTTTTAGCGTCAATATCTTCGAGTAAACTCAAGCCGCACAAAAGGTTATCCAACGCTGAGCCCAACTCGCCTTGTAGCATCAGCCAGCTGTAGATTTCTGGCTCCTGGCCTCTTAACTGATGAATCAACCCCGGTGCTAACCGATAAAACGACAAGTACACCTGCTTCAGTTCTTCAATTTGGCGTTCAATCAGCTTGAGATACGCCAACTCACGACTTGGATAACCCCTTTTGTGAATTTGAACTCGCTGCCTGATTAAAAAACCGATACTTTCAGAAGCAATGGACAGCTTTTCATTACAGAAATCCAGCCATGTTACTGGCAACTGGGAAAGGTCATTCACAGCGCGCTCAGCTTTTGCTAACGCGCCTTCGACTTCTTGATTGGTTATGGGTGCCTTTAGGTGCTCGACACCGATTCTTTGTCGCATCTGGTTATCCGTTATTAGCGTGCCATAACGCGATTGCAATTAGTTAACTCGAAGTAATTAGCTCACTTGGCGTGACTTGTTAACACAAAACCATTAGCTAACGCGAGGTAGTTAGTTAATTGCGATCGTTCCGCCTTGAATTTTTTGTGCTTTTTCTGCTTGAGAAGTGACGTACTTCGCTTTAGTGGTAATTCGTCCATCGCGCCCGCTATAGCGAGTTTCTGTCTCACCACTTTTGACTACCAACTCTTGTTCTGTCTCGATAACCATCTTCTTTGCTCGCAATACAAACTCGTCAGAGTCATCCAGAATGGAGAAGAAAATGTCCGTCACAAGAGGCAAGCTTAAGTCGTCGTTCAAAAACTCAACTCGACAACTTAATCGATTATCGATAGCCATTTGCAGCTCAGAACGACGAAAGCCACGTCCTAGTCTCGCAGTGAGTGGCTGCTTAAATGGGTTACCATCAAAATCAACTCGCACACTGCCCGTAGACTCATTGATAGCCACTATTCTTCCAAAACGCGAAAAGCAAGCCGTTGATTCGGCTTGCTGCTCTGATATTACTTCTGTTGTAAGAGGTTGTTTTTCCATTGTTAGTTAACCACTACGTTGCCACCTTTCACGACGACTTTGTCACTGCCTTCGATCGTAATAGCCGAGCCTGATAACTTTATTGAACCATCACTGTTCATCACTAAAGAGGAACCACCCGTTTTCAATACAATCTTGTCGCCACTGATAATTTGCGTTGCACCATCGGCTTTATAAGCGGTGTTCCCTTTCACTGATACCGTTAAGTTGCCACCAATCGTCTGGTTATCATCCGCACCAATATCTGAACTCTTAGACGCACCGATAGTAAGGTTACTGTTTTCGCCAATATCTAAGTCATCATTTTTACCGATCTTAGTCGTACGGTTATCACCAATTTCTAAGTCAGAATTGTTTTTCACATACTGGGCTTCGTTCGCGTTGTATGTGACGGTAACGTCTTGCTCGACTGTCTCGGTAAACGTACTGTTTACTTGTGTCGTTTTATGTCCATGAATGGTTTCTTTATGGTCACCATGAACTTCATTCGTTTGGTGACGTGCAACCTTCAAGAATTCATCTTGACCGATATCACGGTAACGGTTGTTGAGCACCTTGGTCGACATGTCTTTTTGAGCGTGAATATAGACTTCTTCTTGGTTCGCTTCGTCTTCAAAACTCAACTCGTTGTAACCTGTTCCTTTGTGCGTTTGCGTGCGGAACGTGGTACGAGTTTTGTTTTCTGGCAAAGAGTACGGTGGGAAATGCAAACCGTTGTAAACTGCGCCCGTAACTAACGGACGATCTGGATCCCCCTCAAGGAAAGTCACTACGACTTCATGGCCAATACGCGGCAAATAAACTGCGCCCCATGTTGGCGCCGCCATGGATTGGCTTACACGAATCCAACAGCTTGAATGTTCGTTGTTATCACCGTAGCGATCCCAATGGAACTGTACTTTCACTCGACCAAGCTTGTCGGTGTAAATCTCTTCACCTTCTGGTCCTACAACAACCGCCGTTTGAGGGCCATCAACCACTGGTGCTGCTAGTTTAGGCGCTTTAAACACCACATCACGTGGAATACACGAGAACTGGTTGTAGTAAGTGGTTGGCATACCACTCGCTTCATCTTCATGCACTTGCGGATCTTGACCTGTGTGCATTACAGACAACATAAGGTAATCGCGGTTAATCTCAGAACGCGGGTGGTCACTGACGTTAAAGCTGTAACCAGATGCTAAGCGCATTACGTCACTCGTTGCTTCCACTTGTTGATTATCGACTATGTGTTCCGACATCCACTCCGTGGTTCTCACCTGACCCATCAGCGGGTCAACGTATCGTCCAGGATAATCAAACTGCTTGAGATCTTGGTCTAGCTCGCCAGCCTGTGTCATCTCTTGTGGAATTTTAGGGTGTTCGTAGTTGTAATCTGTGTACGTAACCTGTCCTGTTCTAACGCGGTTAACTAACTCGAGATCAGAGATATGTTCGCGATCGGCAACACCGCCACCATCGGCATGATAAACAATCGGCCCAATGTAAGAAGCATTTAGTGGCGAGCTTATCAAAGGTGCAATCGCGTCATTACTGTCGACAATGACCATCGTATGATTTGAATCGCTATGGTCAAAGTAATACCACATACCGTGTTCAGCCATCATACGCTGCACGAAGTGCAAGTCAGACTCACGGTATTGCAGAACGTATTCTTTTGGAGGATAAGTACCCGACACTTCAAATCGGTAATCGGTGACTGCCCCATCATCGAGTACTTCTGTGATGATGTCTTGCGCTGACTTTTGCTGGAAAATACGACAATCTTGGCGCTGAGATAAGAACCAAGCTTGAGGAACCAAGACTAATTGATAACGAGAAAAACGACGTCCAGTTCCTAAGTAACGCACTTCATTCACCACGCCGTTGAACACACGCGCAGCCCCAACACCTTGTCCGTAAAGTGTCAATGTTCCTGCTTTACGTATTAACTCATCGAACGAGATATCTGGATCAAGTGAAAGTAATGAGAGATTGATGTGGAAAGGCTTAGATAACTCTTCATGAACATGAAAGCTCTCGACCCGAAATTCATGCCCACATCCAGGCACTTCAAATTTAAATTCTACGTCATTCACCATATCTTTTACCTGATACAAATAATCGAATTAGGGCCAACAATCGTTGGCCCTGAATCTTTACGCGACGAGCAATTAAGCTTCGCGTGGAGCACGCCAGTCGTCGTTACCCGCAGTACCACAGTTTTCGTGAGTTACTTCGATCGCACGGTAAGTGAACTTAAGCACTTCTTCTGTCACGCGGTCAGCTGTTGCTGCGTCTTGACAGTGGTTCATACGAGTTTGGATATCGACAAGTAGCGCATCAATCAATTTGATTGAGTAGTAGTGCTCTTGTTTACCTTGAACTGAAGTGCGGTAGAAGCGGATCACACACTCAGGAAGTTTTTCGCCAGATACTAGTGCGTTGAATAGTAGTGGAGATGAGCGATCTTGAACTTTAGTTACAACAAGTGGACGGTGTACACGTTGACCAGTTGGCTGACCACTTTGTGGATCACGTGGAACTGTTAGCACGTGATCAAGTTCTTGTACTAGGAACTCATCAACGTGAGCTTCTTGCCATGTGTTACCTACTGAATCTGCAGAGTAAGTATCTTTAGTAATATGGCCTTGAGTCTCACCTTGGATAGACATATATGCTGGAGTTGGCATCGCTATTTCCTTTTCTAAAATCTGTTTTGTTTAAATCACCAAATCGCTTATCACCGCGACTAGTTGGTATAATCAAAGTCCGTGCCAACTTTAAAAATCAAACAAAAACAACAATTTAAGTAATACCAGGCATTGTTCACTAATATATTGAGTACAATTTATTGGATAAAAAACCAAAAAGTTGGATTAAGATAATAATAAATTGTTCTAACTTTAAAAAGTGAAAATAACCATATAAAACCGTGTAAATAAAGTCATTAAAACTAATAAATCCGACACTTTTACTATCAATTAATTTAGAATAACAACGCCATTAAAATAACCACAAACATTAATGTCACAATAATCATTAAAAATAACCAACAAACGATAGTCAAAATATCTTGATAAAAAAAGAGCGCAATTACTTTTAGTATAATAGCCGCTACCTCTTTTCCTCTAAAGAATAAAATGGCTATGATAAATATAAACCTTTCTTCATTAATTCAGCGTCTACACCCGATTGCAAAAGTAGCATTAGAAGACGCCGCTGCACTTGCAGTCTCTGAAAAAGCAAACGAAGTTCAAATTGAGCATTATTTACTGAGTCTATTAGAAAGGCCAAATAGTGATTTTGACGTCTTATTGAGTCATTTTGATTGTTCTGAGAACTTATTAAGACAATCGGTTCGATCCACACTCGACACCAACGCCAAAGGAAATGGCAGCAAACCTGTTTTTTCTGCTTTATTAATCGAATGGTTGCAAGAAAGTTGGCTGGTTTCTTCTTTAGATCTATCCGAAACACAAATCCGCTCTGGTGCCCTGCTCCTTACTCTTGTTAGCAACCCTCTCCGTTACGGCCAACATGGTTACGCCTCTATCCTTGAAGCGGTAAACCCTGACAGCCTTAATCGTAACTTTGCAGAGCTAACAAGCCACTCTATTGAGGCGCAAGTTGCTACTTCAGAAAAAACACAAGCTCGTGAAGATGGTTCAGCACTGAGCAAGTTCACAACCGACTTCACTGGTAAAGCACGCAAAGGCGAAATCGACCCTGTTTTCTGCCGCGACCAAGAAATCCGCCAAATCGTGGACATTCTTGCTCGTCGCCGTAAAAACAACCCTATTGCTGTTGGTGAACCGGGCGTTGGTAAAACCGCAGTAGTAGAAGGCTTGGCACTTAAGATTGTACAAGGTGACGTACCAGACAACCTCAAAGGTGTTGAGCTTTACGGCCTGGACATGGGTCTTCTGCAAGCTGGTGCAAGCGTAAAAGGCGAATTCGAAAAACGCCTAAACGCAGTATTGGATGAAGTGAAAAACTCGCCAACCCCTATCATTCTTTTCATCGATGAAGCACACACCCTTGTTGGCGGTGGTAACCAAGCGGGCGGCAGCGACGCGGCAAACTTGCTAAAACCAGCCCTAGCGCGTGGTGAAGTGAAAACCATCGCTGCGACAACATGGTCGGAATACAAGAAGTACTTCGAGAAAGATCCTGCTCTTGCGCGTCGTTTCCAATTGGTGAAACTCGACGAACCGTCTCCTGAGCAAGCAGCATTGATCATTCGTGGTCTGCGCCCAGCATACGAGAAGTCACATAACGTTTACGTGCGTGACGATGCTATCACTGCTGCGGCAGCACTTTCTGCTCGTTACATCTCTGGCCGTCAACTGCCAGACAAAGCGATCGATGTACTAGATACGGCGTGTGCACGAGTGAACATCAGCCTTAATGCCATTCCTGCTTCTGTTGAGACTCTGCAGCAAGAACTTGCAGCTCAACAGCGCGAGCTTGAAGCACTTGAGCGTGATGCTCTGCAGCAAACTGGCGACAAGCACAGCCTTGCTAACATTCCAGACCTAAAACTGGCAATGGAAACAACGAAAGAAGAGCTAGCAGAACAAGAAGCGCAATGGCACAAAGAAAAAGAGCAGATCCAAGAGATGATTGCTCTACGCTCTCGCTTACATGAACTGGTCTTTGGAGAAACAAATGAAGAAGAGCTTGTTGCAGACGAAGATTCAGAACAAGAGCAAGACGTTTCTCCATATGCAGAAATGGATGAAGAAGCCGTTCGCATTGCCATTTCGGCCTGCCAAGAACAGCTAGATGTAATCCGCAATGGCAACCCACTGGTTCACTTTGAAGTGGGCCCAGATGAAGTTAGCCACGTCATCTCGGACTGGACTGGTATTCCAATGGGTAAGATGCTTCAAGACGAAGCAGAAACCACGCTAAAACTGAAAGAAAGCCTAACACAAAGCATCAAAGGCCAAGAATACGCTATCGATGCACTGTCTGAAGGCATTCAAACTGCGAAAGCTGGTCTAGGTAACCCAGACGCACCAACAGGCGTATTCCTGCTGGTTGGCCCAAGTGGCGTGGGTAAAACCGAAACGGCTCGTGCGATCGCTGATCAAATGTTTGGTGGTGAGCGCTTTATGACGACCATTAACATGTCTGAGTTCCAAGAGAAGCACACGGTATCTCGCCTAATCGGTTCACCTCCGGGTTACGTAGGTTACGGTGAAGGCGGCATGCTGACAGAAGCGGTTCGTCAACGTCCATATTCTGTTGTTCTTCTTGATGAAGTGGAAAAAGCCGACCCTGAAGTGTTGAACCTGTTCTACCAAGTGTTCGACAAAGGCACGCTGAACGACGGCGAAGGCCGCACAATCGACTTCAAGAACACGCTGATCATCATGACCAGTAACCTTGCGACGCATGAGATCGAATCTTTGGTTCATCAATCCAAAGACATCGATGCAAACATCATCGCAGAAGCTATTCGCCCTACTTTGAACCAACACTTCAAGCCGGCGCTGTTGGCACGTATGTCAGTACTACCATTTGTTCCGCTGTCTGATGAAGCAATGACAGAAATTATTCACCACAAGCTGAACAAAGTTTCTCAGCGTCTACAGAGCCATCACAAGTTGTCTCTGAGCTACGAAGAAAGCTTGGTTGAGTTCGTACTAGGTAACTGTCGCCTTGCTGAAACGGGCGCGCGTAACATCGACGCGGTCATCAACCGTCAGTTACTGCCGCAACTATCGACTCAGCTATTAGTGCATGACAAGGATGATTCACATACGCAAATCGAAGTGTCTGTCGATGAGCAAGGAACACTAACCTATGCGTTCAGCTAACCATAGCGAACTTAGTAACGCCCTACTTGCGATCAGTCAGTCTTTGGCTGATCGCAGCCAGCTTACCCAAACCTTGGATGCCGTGTTGACCGCTGCGAGACAAATGACCCTCGCAAAGCACGGCATCATTTACGTTTTGGACCAGACTGGGCAGGCGTTGATTCCAAGTACCGCTCACCATAACGATAAAACTATCGTTTCCCACCCTTGGGAAGCATTACAGTTAGACTCAGCCAGTGAGAACGATCCATTCAACTTTGCCATTCGTAATGGTGAAGTGGTGTTGATTAACGAGTTGTATAAGTACAACGGCTATGACTGCGAAAGCATCTATCAAACAGAACAGACACTGGGATTAAAAAGCGAGAACTTACTGGCTTGGCCTTTGATTGATAGCGAAAGCAAAACCATTGGGCTGTTAGTCTTACTCGATTTAAGTGTTATCGACAATGAAACTGCATTGACTGAGTTTTGTCGTATGGCCGCGAGTAATATTCGCCAAGCTGTGTGGTTAGAGCAATACGGGCAAGTGATTAAAAATCTCAATGCAGACAATCACGCCCTAATGCGTGAGAACACTCAACTCAAAAAGCGTACCCAAAAAACCTATCAGGGTCCTATTGCAGAGAGCGAAGAAATGCTCAATGTTTTGAATCGTCTTGATAAGGTGTTATCTCTCCCTGTCGACGTTCTATTGCGTGGTGAAACGGGAGCCGGTAAAGAAGTGATCGCGAAATACATTCACGAAAACTCTAACCGTTCAGAAAAGCCTTTGATCGTACAGAACTGTGCCGCAATCCCAGAGCAGTTATTAGAGTCAGAACTCTTTGGCCATAAGAAAGGCTCGTTCACTGGCGCGGACAAAGACAAAGTCGGTTTGTTTGAAGCAGCCAACGGTGGCACGCTTTTCCTAGATGAAATTGGCGATATGCCAATGCTACTACAAGCCAAGTTACTGCGTGTACTGCAAGAGCGTAAAGTTCGCCCAATCGGCACTAGCAAAGAGATTGAAGTGGACGTTCGCGTTATCGCCGCAACCCACTGTAATCTTATGCAGCAAATCAAAGATGGCGGATTCCGTGCCGATTTGTTCTATCGTTTGAATGTGTTCCCTATTACATTACCACCATTGAGAGCTCGCAAGTCAGACATTATTCCCCTTGCTGAGCATTTCGTGCAACACACAACCAACACGCTAGGTTTGCCGCAAGCGCCAGGGTTAAGTGCCAATGTACGTAAACAGCTGCTTGCCTACCAATACCCAGGGAACGTGCGTGAGCTTAAGAACATCATTGAGCGCTCGGTGCTACTGTCCGATTTTGAAACCATTACTCACATTGAGTTTGGCGAACAAATCCCAGAAGATGTACCAAGTATTGACATGAAAGCAGCTTCACCTACCCCAGAGCAACCTGCTTACGAGCAGCAAGCACAAGCGGATTTAGAAGACGTTTCAAAGAGCCTTAAGGACGTTGTCAGCCAATACGAGCGTACAATAATCATCGATTGCTTAAATGCCTGCAATTGGCACACCAAGAAGGCCGCCGAGCAATTGGCACTTCCAATGAGCACTCTCAACCATAAGATGAAGAAATACGACATTTCTGCAGCGGGTTGATGGGGCTTAAAAAGAAAATTCTAAATTCAGTATGAAGTCATAAGAAAAGAAAAACCGCCCGAAGGCGGTTTTTTTGCATCTAGGAAGGGTTATCAAGTGACTTTTCCAAGGGCTTGGGTGCTTGAGTTACCGCAGGTTGTTTCTCAATCCAATCTTTCAACCATTTCTTGCGTTGAGATTCGTTATACTGCTTCCAAGTTTCAGCCGCAGACTTGTCTACGCCTTCCTCTGTCGACTCTTTCTCAATTAACCAAGGCATATCACTAAAGAAATTACCAGCCAAAGCACTATCCGCATTTAAAGAAGGAATAGAAATTACAGCATCACGACCAATATCATAGTCATCAGCTCCATTTAATCCGACTTGTTTTAGATGAGCAACCGAAAGCTCCAAGTTCGCTTTACCACCAATTACACCACCAAACGGTCTTAGACCTTTTAACCTAACTCCCGTTGGTGCAACATATTCCAAGTTAAACCTCATGCAGTACATCGTATAGTTTTTGCTCTTAGATAGTTCATTCTCTTCAGTGAGACTACCTACAGCTTCACCTATAAACTCACTCATGGCATCAACTTGTTCTCGATGGTTTTCTGAAATAGATTCAGTAAACATCCATTCTTCGTTTTTATAGGCAAACTCACCAATATGATACATATCGGTGAAGTAAAGAGGACCTTTAACTGGCTTGCCATCATTTCCGTCGAGCGCCAGTTGAATACACATATTCACTGCTTCCCACGGCATACCCAAACGTTCATAAAGTGCTTTTTCATGACTCTCACCCAAAATCAGTACATAAATACTGGCAGGATCGTCTTTCTTTTTGTTTCCCCATGAGAAACCATCACGCCAGATATTATCAGCCGATTGGTACCACTTTCTTTCACTGAAAAAGTTCAAACCAGACGCTTTGGTGTCTATAGCCACCAATTGCTGTTTAATGCCATGAAGTATAGGGATGGTATTTTTGTCTCCCTCACCTGCCATTAAGGTAAAGCTCTCTACCATAAGGTCCTGTTCACGTAGACGCAGTTGCTGCTCTCCCAAGTAGGTATCAAGCAAAACCAGTCTAGTTTCTGTACTTAAAGCGCCAATTTGCAACTCATCTTCAGCATCATCAAACTTCTGCCCCAGACTGTACTCTTGTGGTAAATAAAAACTATGTTGCCCTTGATTTGTTCTAATTCCCAAGCAGTAACGCATATTTTGGAAGCCTCCGCCTTTTACATAGCGCTTAAAGGAATCCGCTTCTGCAAAATAGTCGCTTGGCTGACCCGATATCGCTGCTCCGGAAACTGCCATACTGAACATTGCATCAGAGAACATTAGCTTTGCTTTAGAGGTCATTGGTTTCATACCGTCGATCATCACATCACCGAAGCGGAATGAGGGAATATGCTCAATAGCAATCAACGTAGCGCCGTCATCAATCCCCTGTTGCTTGTAAAAAGCACTTATTCGCCCATCAGGATCAGTTTTGAAGTCACTAACCTTCATTGGCAGCATCCAGTCACTGAAAGCTGGGCCTTTAATATTTTCGAGCCCGTCAACGCGATCGTAGCCAATCGTAACTGGCTTCGCATACTTGTGTTCTTTTTTAAGTATCAACTGCACTTTCACTTTATCGTATGGACCTAGGCGACTGTTGCTAGATTGCTGAATCCAACTATCATATGACATCCATTCTGGTTCATCACTTTCAGTATAACGAGCTGACTGAACAAGTATTCGACAATAACCGATTTCATCTTTCTTTAACTCACTTCCCTGCGGGTTAAATGACTCGGTAAAGTTATCAAACATCGTTTCATTTGGGTGTTCAAACAACATGGTTTGTATCGGGAAGATTTGATTAAATGCACCTGACGCTTTAAAGCTATCCCTGTTTTCGGTTATAGAGAGATGAGAAACTTTGCTATTAGTTGTTATTGGAGCAGGCCAATGCTGCGCACCTTGTGGCATCTTTGTCGATAATTCGGTGTAGTACTCGTTATCACAACGGTTCTTCCAGTTAGCCGCTAAGGTGTTTCCTTTGATCGTATGTACAGACCAATCATCGCTCAAAATGTAGTTCTCAATGTATTCCTTCACCTTGTAACGCTCAACCAAAAACCTAAACGAGATATTAGAATTCCGTTTGGTTTGAGATCCTAGGTCAGCGAGTAATAACACTAAGCCATTAATAGCAAGCGCTCGTAGTTGGTAGCGTTTTAACACCTCCTTACGAACTTCTTCGCTCTCAAGGTGAGTAATGAGTTCCTGATAAGACCTACATTCAATACCTACATCTACCTTACTGCGTCGCAAATCGTTAAGTAACTCGATATGTATTTTTGCCAGCCTTTCAAGCTCACTGACAACCTCATGGCTTTGCTTTAACTCTTCTAGGAAGGAGTCCAACATTAAACTATCAATCACTTTCACCGCAGATATTGCTGTCTTTGAACCCTCTATGGCAAGCATAAACCCTCTTGCCGCAGGAGCTATAGCAGGAATATAGGAAGCGACGTCAACGACACTGTCAAAAATCGCCATTCGCAGTGCGACTTCTGCTTTATCTTGCGCAACCATCTCAGCTTCTAGAGCAAGCCTAGAGCGTTCCATTGCATGCGAGCCATAGCGACTGGGGTGAAAGAATATGTTCAGGGATTGCAGGTAAATACGGATTACAACCCGACGGTTTTGTCTTAGATTAGGGTTGTTGCGGTCGACTTTTTCACCTTGTTTGGGAACATAGACAGGTTTACTTTCACCAAAAGCGGCTACCGAAACACGACCTTCAAAAACAGGGAACTCCTTCATGAGCAGCTTTTTCGCATATTCTGCGCGCTCTGCCGAGACCTGCATATTTGCTTTCTCGGTACCGACTTGGCAAGCATGCCCTTCTATCTCTACTCTAAGGTTTGGCTCATTCTCTAAAACGTTGGCAAGAGAAGCAGCAAGCTGTTTAAATATAGGTGCATGATCCTTTAACTCTTTTTCACGCGAGTTAAAGGCAAATTCTATTTTTATTCCTGCGCCTCTAGAGCTATTTACGAGAATGGCGTCAATCTGATTGCCAGATTGATCACGCGCATCTTTTAAAGCCTGTTCTAGTTTTTCTTCCTGGATATGGTTAGCTGTCTTCCAAACTGGAATTTGAGCAAGGTAGTCTTTTGTAACTTCTTCTGTTCCTTGCTCTGCTTTATCAACCTTTTTATTTTGATTAACCAGCTGTTTAGCTTTTTTATACAAACTAAGTGCTGTCAATCCCGTTCCGAAGCCATTAAAACCAACGGTTTTACCACCAGAAAGCCAAGCTTCCGCAACTCGCCCGGCAACCACACGTCGGTTACCCAGACGTGATTCTAAAGAAAGTGCAAGTGCGCTTGACCGAGCTTCATTGGTGTTAAAAACCTTATCGTGAAATAGCGCCTTCCAACCAACACCCGCGATAGTTGGAGTGTGGAGTTCCTGCAACTTATCAAGCGCTTCTTTCGTACTGTAAATACCGTAATACAATTCGCCCGCCGCTTTCATCGCAGGCGGCATCTCGGACTTAACTGCATCCCAATACAGTTTCGAGACGTTATTAAACACCGCTTGGCGGCCATCACGGTCTAAAGTGTCTTGCAAGCTACCGCTCAGCAGCCCTGCTCCTAGCTGAGCAGACACATCTCGGATATTCTTGAGTAACGCAATACTCCTTGAAGCTGGCGTATTGGCTGTTACACCTTGTACATTACCGTGAAGGTAATGTTTCATATTTCCAAAGTACTGAGGGTATTGATAAATCAAGGATTCCTCAAGGGAGATCATATCGCCACTGACAATGGCAAATTTCCCTAACGGAGTGCTTGAAGAAAAGGTAATCTGTTCACGTAGCTCGTAAGTATAGACTGTATCTAAGCCTTCAGAAAATTGCTGAATATGAGCGTCTTTAATGAACTGTGGAACACCATTTTTCATCTGGCTTGGAATAAATTCGACACGGATACTGTATAAGCCTTCTTTAAAATCAGCAGGATCAACGTGAAACATCGCGCATGGATATTGCTTAGCATTTTCTTCTGAAAGCTCATCTTCAGGTAATGCCGCTTGTACTGAAGAGCCTATCGTTTTGTATTCCCCACCTTCTTTGGTTGAGTCAAACTTTTGCAAAGTAACCGTCGCACTTTCATAGCCTTGATCAGAAAAAACCACCGCGCAACTCGCCACAACAGGTAAAACGAAGCCTTTTAGTGTCTCTCCCGATTCACTTACATCTTCATACCACTTATTATATTCTGCCTGTTCTTCGCTGAGCCCCCCGTTCGCAGCTGGTTCGTAAGGCTTAGCCAATTGTTCAATGCTGACCTCTGTCAAGGTGAGTTTTGCTTCGCTGTTTTCCAACTGGCTACTCAACTCTGCAACTTTTGTAGCTAACTCTTTGGGGTTTAACTCAGAAAGTGAAGCTATTAAAGGCAAGGGCGGAAAGCGGAAAGTGAAGGTCTGCTCACCCTCTTTGGGTAGATCCCTACCTAACGCATGAATTGTGTGCTCTGGTGTCAGGACCTCAAAAGCCCCATATTGATCGGGCTTTCCGTTACCCAGTGAACATAACTTAAATTTATGGTCGGTAGCCCAAAGCTTAGGGCTATCGCTATCAGTGACGTTAAGCATCGGCACTTTCGCTAAAGGGCGAATATTAGCGATTTGTTTTCTTACCAAGCTTTCCTCTGAATGCCAAGATGGGAATTCAGTTGTTTTAGTTTGAGAGTTAAATTCCCCCTCATAATAAACACCAAACAAATAGTAATTTGCACACAAAGGTATCGCGTTACTGGTATCATGAGTGCTCACAGTTCATCCCCTTTAACAAAATCACCATTGTTGGCAAAGGCGTTGTAAAGAGAAGAGTTACTGGCACTATGGCCCGTCCCTATTTGCTCCCATTTTAAATAAGAACCAAATTCTTTATTTTCTTTTAGTTTACTGAGGATGGCCCGCGCCGCTCCATCCCGAGCATAATTCGCATCTTTACTCAAAATTTCAAAATAGCGCAGTTTACCTACCGCTCGCGGTACAATTTCTTCTTGTTGAAATGAACCCTGCTCGATATCAATTAGATAACGAAACTTCCTACTTTCACCCCAAGCGTACTTACCGTCTGGACTAATACTACGTTTGTTAAACTTATAATCACCCGGATTTTGTTCATCAGGATTAATTCCCGTGCTAAAGAGAAATTCGTCTTTTGCCTCATCATAAACTGCAACGCCAAAGTCGTTTAGTACGTATCTTTTTCCTTTTTGAATCACGGAATACTCATTAAACTCTGTGTCTACTTGCTGTTTTTCGCCTGTCGCTAAGGTGTACTTCCAGTCTTTAAACTTGTCTACGTAGTAAAGGTAGCTGCTGTCTTCTGCCCATAGAAACTCTGGGTAGCCACGTGAACGACCTAGTTCAATATACTCACCCGTCTTAAGATCTTTAATTACTTTAAACATCCCTTCTGAGGCCGAATAGGCCAAAGCCAAGTAGCGATTATTTGGAGAGACACGCATTAGACGAACTTTGCCAACAAACTCATCTGCGACCAGACGCAAGTCCGTCCCATCCGTTTTGATACTCCACACTTTATCCCTTTGATCATAATGGTCTTTCGCTTCATTTCGGGCGTTATCCCAACGAAACACTACACGTGGTAAATCATAAGAGCTTTCATTGGTGAGATCTTCACGTGGCCATTCTTTAGCTTTAAAAATAAAGTGTTTAGGTTTACCCGTCTCTTTGTCATAAATAACGTAATTGTTTTCTGTAATATAAACACGACCATCTTCCCACTGTTGAGCATTTTTTTCTGCGATTCGGTCTTGAACCGTCTGAGGTTTTGGCGCGTGTTGTTCTGGTTCCTTGGCCGATTCTTGATTACAGCCAGATAAGACCGCTAAAGTAATCAAGCATAATGTATGACGTAGATTCATCTTATATTCTCTTCGTTATCTTTCTCGATCGCGTTTAATAGTGTGACAACGCAACCCGAATAAGTTGTTTTGTTAACTTGTCTGATCTTTTTTCTTATAAGCCAGTAAATCCGCAATGGGTGTTTGAGCAAAAATGACCGTTTTATTATCTCTTCCGTGATGACTATTGCCCTGATAACCACGGAGAAGGTCCACTTCTTTAACCTCTGCAGGCCAACCAGTAAAACGAATCAACCTAGAACCATTCTCTTTTTTTATACATTGGCGCAAGCACACTCGCTGCGACCAATCACCATCGCTTTGCCTTAACTCAAAGTAATCATCTGACTCGTCCAGCGTCGTATAGCCCGGATATTCGAAAACTATCTCGACAGATTTAAGTAAATACACGACCGCTACATTTTTATTTACCTGGCTTCGTAACATTGCGTATTTTTCAGGTTTTGAGGTCGCAGCACTTGGTAATACTGAGAGCAGACGAACAGAACCGTCTCCAATTTTAAAGCTTTTCTCACTGCTATAATGGTTAAGATCAGTGACTTTTATGGCCTTGGTTCCAGGATCACTTTCTAGTTGAGATAGTTCACTCTCGCTCAATCGTTTACTGTTATAAGCCAAATATACTTCTTGAGGCTCACCTTTAATCTTGTAAGGAAGCCATATATGCGGGAGAGGGTAACCTTGCGCGCTCCGCTCCACTGGGCTAGAAGCATTAATAGGGCTCAAATTTGTTTCAATCTTTTCTTTGATTTGTGGCTCATAGCCTGTCATGACTATCTCAACTTCTTCCTCAACTAAGTTGAACACTCGAGCCTCTCCAGAGCCATTCAAAGAGCCTTCACTTACCACCTTGCCGTTCTGCACGATTTGGAAAGGCTCATAAGCGAAAACACCGCCTGTTTCAGGGTTGGTCATATAGATATCGGCGTGCCTTTTGGGTCTAGAGCCTTCACGAACACTATTAATATCCGTATCTGAAAAGTAACCATTTTCCGTAATTGCCACTTCGCGCCAAATTTTATTGTTCCAAACAACATACACGTAGCCTGATTTAAACACTTCTGCAGCTTCATCTGATTTATCGCTACCAGGGAAGTGCAGCGGAACCACAGGCACCAACACGTTATCCCACTCATCCATTTGAGTTTCTTTATCAACGGGTTGCAGGTCTTCGGCGAGTTTAAGCAAAATTGGCTGAGGCTGGTCAGTGCAAGGGATCTTGATATAGAGCGTTTTGCCCTCAGCTTCGAGATCTTTAAATATCGCGAGGCTGCGGTGTTTGTTTTCTGTATCAGCCTTGCCTACAGTCACTTTTTCTTTTTGAGCTTCGGTTTTTCCCAACATCAAACATGCCGCGTTGCTAGACCACTGCCCTGCAAACTCGACAACGATTTTTTGATCTGGACTTGGCTCAGAGGGGACATGCGTGTAACTACGAACTAAAGCAACATCGTCAGTAACCTGCTTATAACCCGCTTTAAAAGCTTTGCTTTCATTCGAAGCAGATACAGAGTCAACGAGTGATTTAAGTCTCGGGAAGCTTTGCAGCTGAGAGTCCGTCAATGGCGACCGACGTGCAACGGTAGATAATGACACCCAATTGCCTTTTCCCAATTCGATTCTTATAGCAGCTAGCAATGCGCTGGTCGTTTTTTTGGTAGAGATGGAAATCTTTTGCGCCAATTCTTTAGGGAGGTTTCTAAGGATGTCATCTGAATTTCGCAAACGCGAAAGCTGTCCTATACACTCGTCCGGTGTAAGAACATGAGATAGCTCGTTGGAGGATAGCTTCGAGCTAGGTATAAATTTGCAAACTAAATGCATTTGAATTCTCCACAACCAACATCGTAAATATGGCTGCGGTGACAATTAAGCTGATAAGGCTTACAAGTACGATTTGGTCTGCGTATCCTACTTACTTAGCCATTTATTTTCAACGAGATAGAAAAATCGCCCGAAATCAAAAACACCAAAAAAATGGTGACTTTTGCTATCAAAACATGCGATTTGACCACAACAAAAGCCAGTAACATCACCCACTCTGTCAAAATGGTAAAATCTTACTATCTAAAAAAATTTAATTTATGGACTGAAGTTAACAAAAATCGTAGTAACGTGCGCTTCAGGTAAGCACGAGGAAATTCAGAAGTTTATGAGGTGCCCTCCTCAGCAACAAACAACAAATTGACTGTTACTGAGGAAGTTTAAATAAAAAGGTGAGCGCATTACGCACTCACAAAAGTAACTGCTCTGAAGCTTGCTAGGATTAAATTTGCTTCATCGCGAGTTAAAGAGGCGAGGTATTACCCATCGACCTCATGCAGAACACTATACTCAGAGTACAGAAACGAGCGTAAATATATAATATTTAAAAAGATTTTCAACGCGACACATTCACCACAGCACCTGCCGAGCAACCATCACAATCACTTCATACACACCTAAAAGCAACATTGGCCTAGTTATTATAGTTATTCAGCCTTGTATTAAGACGATTCATTAATTCGAGTAACTTATCAATAAAGGCAATTATTTTGATAAATATCACAAAAAGTCCCAAAGAAATAAAGCGAGCTAAACGCTCGCTTTATTTATGCCGCATTTTTTAAAGTTTTGTTATCACTAAAATATCGGTTGTAAACAGCACCTAAGCAGGCTGTTCTTGCGAAACGATCATAGTTAAATGTTGCTAGAGCCTCTTCGGCAGAGGCGGAAAGCTTGTTGGTACCATTTACATAAATCGTCACTACCCCCTCCTTCAGTCCTGAAAGATCTAAATCAGTTGTCCATGAGTCTGAAAGCACGGTAGCCATGCCTGTGGCTTCTGTACCATCAGCGTCGACTGCTTTAATATCTATGAACTCACCATCTTCAAACCGTTCACTGCTACCACTTACTGTCATGCTTTCCACTCCAGTAACATCGTTGATAACGTCTAGGTGTATTGTCGGTGTAATTGGCATGGAGTAAGCCGTGTTCTGACTACCGGTATTCCCTGATAAGTCTTGGTAGTCACGAACAACCAACCCCACATTGAGCTCCGACGTGCTTGGTACCACCACATCACCAGTCCAAACACTTGGGTCCGCGGTTGCCACTAATGAAGTGATCGTGGTACCACCTAACTCCGCCACAGCACCTTGCAATGCTTTATCGAATTCCAGCGTTACCGTCACGCTTTGGCCGATGGCTTGGTGCTCAGGCGTAAACGTCACGTTAGTCAGCGTTGGCAGAGACTGCGCCAGTGTAAAGCTCTGACTTTCACTTACTTCAATGCCCGCTGAGTTCGTCCCCGTCACCATCACAGTATAAGTGCCATTGGTTTGGTGACTCATATCCATCGCGTCACTGGTCCAAGTGCCACCGGCTTGTACCGTTGCACTGCCGCTTTTTAGTACCGTCACGCTGCCTTGAGCTTTTACTTCAAGACGCAGGGACTGACCGTCAAAACGTGTCGACGTGCCTTCGAATTGTAGCGTGGCGGCATGCGTTTCATCCACATTGCCCACTGGCGTGATGGCTAAGGTCGGCGTGATCGGCATGGAGTAAGCCGTGCTCTGGCCACCGGTATTTCCTGATAAGTCTTGGTAGTCACGAACAAGCAACGCCACATTGAGCTCTGACGTGCTTGGTACCACCACATCACCAGTCCAAACACTTGGGTCCGCGGTTGCCACTAACGAGGTGATCGTCGTACCACCTAACTCCGCTGCGGCGGATTGCAGATCTTTATCGAATTCCAGCGTCACCGTCACGCTTTGGCCGATGGCTTGGTGCTCAGGCGTAAACGTCACGTTAGTCAGCGTTGGCAAAGACTGCGCCAATGTAAAACTCTGGCTTTCACTCACTTCAATGCCCGCTGAGTTCGTCCCCGTCACCATCACAGTATAAGTGCCATTGATTTGGTGACTCATGTCCATTGCGTCACTGATCCAAGTGCCACCGGCTTGTACCGTTGCGCTGCTGCTTTTCAATACCGTCGCGCCGCCTTGGGCTTTCACTTCAAGACGCAAGGACTGACCGTCAAAACGTGTCGACGTACCTTCGAATTGTAGCGTGGCGGCTTGCGTTTCATCCACATTACCCACTGGCGTAATAGCTAAAGTTGGCGTGATCGGCATGGAGTAAGCCGTGTTCTGGCTACCGGTATTTCCTGATAAGTCTTGGTAGTCACGAACAAGCAACGCCACATTCAGCTCTGACGTGCTTGGTACCACCACATCACCAGTCCAAACACTTGGGTCCGCGGTTGCCACTAATGAAGTGATCGTCGTACCACCTAACTCTGCTGCGGCGGATTGCAGATCTTTATCGAATTCCAGCGTCACCGTCACGCTTTGGCCGATGGCTTGGTGCTCAGGCGTAAACGTCACGTTAGTCAGCGTTGGCAGAGACTGCGCCAGTGTAAAGCTCTGGCTTTCACTCACTTCAATGCCCGCAGAGTTCGTCCCCGTCACCATCACGATGTAAGTGCCATTGGTTTGGTGACTCATATCAATCGCGTCACTGGTCCAAGTGCCACCGGCTTGTACCGTTGCACTGCTGCTTTTCAATACCGTCGCGCTGCCTTGGGCTTTCACTTCAAGACGCAGGGACTGACCGTCAAAACGTGTCGACGTGCCTTCGAATTGTAGTGTGGCGGCATGCGTTTCATCCACATTGCCCACTGGCGTAATAGCTAAGGTCGGCGTGATCGGCATGGAGTAAGCCGTGTTCTGGCTACCGGTATTCCCTGATAAGTCTTGGTAGTCACGAACTAGTAACGCCACATTCAGCTCTGACGAGTCTGGTACCACTACATCACCAGTCCAAACACTTGGGTCCGCGGTTGCCACTAACGAGGTGATCGTCGTGCCACCTAACTCCGCTGCGGCGGATTGCAGATCTTTATCGAATTCCAGCGTCACCGTCACGCTTTGGCCGATGGCTTGGTGCTCAGGCGTAAACGTCACGTTAGTCAGCGTTGGCAGAGACTGCGCCAGTGTAAAGCTCTGGCTTTCACTCACTTCAATGCCCGCAGAGTTCGTCCCTGTCACAATCACGGTATAAGTGCCGTTGGTTTGGTGACTCATATCAATCGCGTCACTGGTCCAATTGCCACCGGCTTGTACCGTCGCACTGCTGCTTTTCAATACCGTCGCGCTGCCTTGGGCTTTTACTTCAAAACGCAGGGACTGACCGTCAAAACGTGTCGACGTGCCTTCGAATTGTAGCGTGGCGGCATGCGTTTCATCCACACTGCCCACTGGCGCAATAGCTAAGGTTGGCGTGATCGGTAATTCGTGAGCGGTGTTATCCTCACCTATGTTGCCAGTCAAATCTTTAAATTGACTAACAACCAAGTCGACACTTAACAGCGCGGTGCTCGGAACTTGTACATCACCAACCCAGACCTTTTTATCTGCCGTTGCTGACAGAGAACTAATGCGATTTCCGCCAAGCGTAGCGGTCGCCTCTTGGAGCTCTTTATCAAACTCAAGCGAGATACTCACGCTTTGCCCCACGCTCTGATGCTCAGGGTTAAATGTCACATTGGTCAGTTTTGGTAAGGTTCCTTCAACCGCGATATTTAAACTGCTTCCTTTTCCAGGAATGGTGTTGGTACTTTGGTAGCTATCATCCTCTACCTGTATTGTTATGTTTTTATCTTGCTTTTCTGGACTGATGTAATTAACCGTCCACGTAACGTTGTCTGACGTGGACCACGTATCTTGCTTTAACGTTCCTGTTGCGCCGTTATCACTAGCGACAAGGTGGACATCTGAGATATCAAAGTTAGTAACTTCTTCTGTAAAGTTAAACGTAAGTGTAATCTCTTCACCTCCAAAAAGAGGGGCGCTTGAAGCAGTAGATATACTTAGCCCGGGAACGGTTGCCGCTTCCACATGCGCGTCAATAGAACTTTCACTCTTGTTATCCACCTTGTCTGTTGCTGCCACCGTGATCGTATGATCGCCTTTAGGTAACAAATAGCTTATGACATAAGGCCCCGCTTCGGTTGTCGGCTCAGTAATCGCTTGAGGAGCCACAGTGCTGCCACCACTCACCGCTTTTGACGTGACGAGATTTAAATTTTTATCTGTAATGTATGCGCTAATTTCTAGCTGATACTTATCGTTTGTCGGTACCTTAGAAATTTGATTAGCACTTAAGCCCGAAATACTTGGAGCGTCATAATCAACAATAGATTCGATAACCTTTCCATCATAACTTTTGCCCAGTAATTCAAAGCTTGTATTCTCTCTTCCAACTGAGTCCGTCACCGTCACCTTAAGGGTGTATGACCCTTGGTTATCGACGGCAAAGTTCATCATTCCATTACCACTAGATGAGATAACATCACCTGAGTAACGCAAGGAATCACCGAGGCTTGGAATAAGCTCCACAGAATATTGTGAAGCTTTCACTCTTTCTCCTTCCACAGTAGATACCGTAAACGGCTGGCTCGCCTTGGTAAAAAACAGTTTGCCCCCCTGCAAACTCGTAATTCCATCGAAATCAACCGTGACTTTAGGAACACTAATATCAATGACTTTTCTGATGTCTGAATATAGCCCAACACTATCTGTCGCTTTGATATCAACCGTGATTGAACCACGCCCCTCTAACTGAGATTTCGGTAGTTCAAAGTACGTAGATGAACCGTTCCCATCCTCTACTCTTTCTTCTTGATAGCTTGGGTTTAAAATTGAATAGTTTACTTTTGCCAGGCTGCTACCAGTGTCTGTTATGTCGAAACGAAAACGAACATTATCTGGATTTGTTGGCGATTCAGTTACGATAATCTCATCGCCAACACTTGGAGATGTATTGTCAACTTTAATATCAACGGTCGCTTCACCGACTCTCGACCAAACATCCGTTGCTGTAATCGTCGTCCTGATCGTTTTTCCATCCGCATCGCTAGGAAGTTCACTTGTAAATGTTGAACACTTGTAGGTTGGATCATCTGCACACACCTCTAATTGTGCAAACTTCTCCGGATTATCTTTATAGTTGTAGGATTCCGTTCCAAACCTGGCCATCACATTGTCTAGCCTAGAGTTTTCATACAGCTTAATTCTGAACTTGGCGACAAGCTGCTGACCATTAATGGTTGTGTTTCCAACCGGATCAGTAATTTCAACGACTACCGAACCTTTAGGTAATTCAAGCAATAGATCGTGCTCTGGCGTCAAGTTTCCTGCTAAATCAGATAAGTTCTTGATTTTGTATTCTTGAGTTGTACTCAGGCCATCAATAATATCGGCATAGGATTCAGAATACGTACACTTGATATTTCCAACACCTTTGGCACAAGTCGTTGGTGTATAAGCTTTGTTGCCAAGATTACGAACCAACTTTGGATATTCATCTGAACTTTCGGTATTCACGCCTGATAAAGCATCATTGAAAGAGAGCTCAAATGTGAGCATCTTCTTCTTCAAAGCTTCATCAAACCAAACATCACTTCCTTTAAAACTGTATGAGTTACCATCTACGACTGTCGGTGCATCAATATCCACCATCGAGAAATTGAACTTGTTGATCGTTTCACGCCCATTTGTACCCAAGGTTTTAGTGATCAAAGTAACAGGTGCTTTGGTCATGTTTTGCCCAACATTGACACTACAACTGTAAGGTTCTTGCGATACGTTGATAACACCAGAAGTTGGTTGCTCATTAGTTGGTGGCGCATCCAGAGAGTTGTATTCTTCACGAACCCAACACTCTAACGTTTTGGCTTTGACCGCACTCAATGTAGTAAAGGTGACATCAAGAACACCATCAGATAAGTAATTTTGGAAGTCCAGCGGGCTTTCAACTGTTAGAACCACGCCTTCACGCTGTACGCTAAAGGTTTGGTTTACTTTTCCAACCTTTCGGTCTTTTTCATCAAGGTAACGAACTTTGTTATAAACTTTGATATCAAGTTCATAATTACCATCTTTGGCAATTTGTGTAGAAAGCAACTTTGCAATCCAAGTGCCATCTGCGGTTTCTGAGAACGTAAAGTTAGTCCCGTTTTGCTCTCCAGAGAATCTATAAGTTGAGTCAATTCGATCAACGCCACTATCATCAACAATATCAAGCGTAAGTACGATATTCCCATCTTGATAGATGGTGTTGTTTGTAATTGGCGTTCCATCCGTGTAACTCATCGCCAGCGTCACCTGCGGGATTGAGTTGTACACTTTGACGGTAAAATCTTGCTCATCACTGGTTAAGGTTGTGTTGCCACGAACATCAGACCCTTTTAAACGAACCTTGTGTGTACCCGTACCTAAATCACCAAGGCTCACTTTGAGATCCTCATTGATTTTTGTACCGGGAGAGCCAGGTAATGGTTCCAGATCGCTAAACGTCCAATACTCTAGGCTTTCTCGATTTACGCCATTAATTGAAACATCACCGTTTGCATTTAGGTCTAGCGCCGTTAGGTCAAAGACATAGTTACCTAAGTAGTAGTCATTCGCATTGAAACCACTTAATCCTAATGTTGGTCCATCACGATCAAGAATAACCTTGTGCGTGTTAGAACTAGACTCAAAACCATAAATATCGGTTGCTTTTACATACAATGACGTTGTTTTTTCATCTTCAGAAATGTCTATTTTATCTGTGTCACTCTTGATAAGAGACATGACAAACTCTTTAGATGAATCCGTTGGCACAATTGTCTTAATTGGCGAATCTTTACCACTTTGATACAGCGAGACTTGCTCAAGGTCTGAATCGTCTATTACGGATTTAAATCGCACGTTGAACTCACGCCCTATGACATAGTTCTCTTTGGACAATGTGTCTTCAACCCAAGGTGTATTTAGGATGATTTCAGGGCCTTTGTTATCGACTTGGAATGTGAATTTCCCTGTTGTACTGACATTGGCAGGGTAAGCGTTGTCCGTCGCAGTGACGTAAAATTCATTCCATTCATCGTAATCAAATGCTTTTGAAACCAGTTGGACTTTGACGTCAGGCTGTTCACCAACTAGGTATGGTACGTCACACGCCTCTGTTAGAGGGTCACAGCTTTCTAATGTCAGAGCCTGACCAGATCCGCGGCGCAAATCTATTTTTACGTTATTGCCAGAGCTTAACGTCCCCCAATCAATGACAGGTGCCCATTGGTTATTACCACCTAAACGGCTTTGAACCTGCTCACTTTTTACAATAGGGGCTTCAGAGTCGATACGAATATTGAATCTCGGAGCGGTGCTAGTTAACTCTGAAACGGAGTTACCTAAGTTGTCCTCTGCTGCTGCAACAACTAACCAATCTCCATCACCAGGATAAATCGTAGAGCCTTGATTTGAACAAATCTCGCCCGTACATAGTTTGACTTTAAACGCGTCTTTCGAGTTACTTGCAAAGTTTTCTGGTGTGTATGTTACTTTTTCACCGGTTTGCTGGTAGAAAACAAGGCCCCTCGAGGCAAGCTTATCACCAACAATATCCTCAACCTTGAAGGTTAATTCATGAGTATTGTTCGCATTTAAATAAATACCGTTTTCTACAGGTTTACCATCGACATCATTGGGTGGAAGGTAACTGGCCTTAGGGAAATCGTTATCAATAAACACCGATTCTATAAACGGAGATTTACCATTATAACCATACGCATTGCCATGTGGGTCCATAGCACTGGTCTCCACGGCAAACTCTATAATATCTTTTAGTTCACTAGACTGGGAGTTAAGGATGAAGAAGTACTCTTTTCGATAAGCATTGCTGCTGTCTGAGTTTTCTACGATGTTGATGTCCAGTGGTATTTCAATATTTGGCTCATTGGCTTGATACCACATCGTGCTAAACTTCGGGCCGTGAGCGTCGGTTCCTACAATACCAGAAGGATCGTCTAGGACAATTTTAGAAACAACCTCGCCAGCGATATAAAGCCTATTACCAACCATCGTCTCTCTACCGCTTTCAATGGTTAATTTTGGCTGCGGCGGCAAGGTATCGATACTGCTACCCTCTGTATCAAAAATGTTCTTACCATTTAAGTCAGGATTAGCCATCGAAATATCATCAGCATAGAGCTGCGCGATATTGGTCTCAATACCGTATTTGCTCGCCATGATTTCATAATAGGATTGCGCCAGATCTTTTCGGTAAGTTTCAGCGCCAAACGTGTAAGAATCGAGCGTAACTTGACTTCCTCCGGCCCCTATACCATTTGCTTTTCCATCGTAGCTAAAATCATCGTAAATAGCAGATGCAAAATCTAATGAGTTATTTCTTGGCATTCTCTCGGCAATACTATCAATTGCTTCAACAAGGAATCGGTGTAGATAGTCATTTGATGGCTTGTCTGGAATCGCTTTAGTCGTAAGCATTTCATTGGTTGCATAAGACACAACCGTTGGATCAAACCCAAAGAATGAGTTGTTATTCGTACCTGATAACGCGTAGCGCACCTCATCAAGAATTTGAATCGCACGTTCTGAAGTTTTCTCTCCCGCTGTCACTTGATCCCACTGGAAATCAAACAAACCAGTCTGATATGTCGATAGTTCAGTAATATAGTAAGTTTGAGAACCTTTGAGCTTAAAATACACACCAATATTGGCCTTGTTTAAGTCAACCGTTACTTTCTTGGTCCCTGGATCTCTTTTCCATTGGTAATAGTATGGCTCACTACCTTCGATACCAATTAAACGAACACGCATGAAATCATAATTCACTACGTCAGTTGTGGTTTCACAGCTCGCTACGTCAAGAGCCATAGACTGGTCACTTTCCAGTTGCTGGATAGTGGTACAACTTGCAAGTGAAGTGAATTCACCACTTGGGCTCAACCCTTCAAGTTGAGCTCGCGCACCAATAAATGGTGTCACCACTTTTATGGTTGGTAGGTCAAAGCTACTTCTAAAATATACTTCTCTTGGAGTACTTTCGTTATCAGACTCATCGATGGTTTGAATGACTAACTTTTGACTACTGTTTTCTGATACCGATTTAAAGCTGTCACCCAAAATATCTCTTACAAAAGGAATGTAATAGATGACATCCTCTACTCGCCCATTGCTATCTAACAGCGTTTCGTGCGGAATTTTTGCGATGTAATCGTCATCTGATGCCGTTGTATCAATAACTTGCTGAAGTGAGTAGTTGTTATCGTTGTTTTGGCTTACGTAGTACTTGACGACGAGCTTAAGCTTATTAGCGTTGGAGCCTAAAACCGTATCGGTGTTTACGTCTGAAACTTTCACACGAACATAAGGGATTTTATTCTCTTTCAATAAATTAGCGTTGAAGTTACTAAAATCTATCCCTTTTAATGAGTTCTTAATCCCTAAACTTGCGTACGCATAATCAATCTTCAGGAAATCGCGGCTTGCTTGAACATTGTCTGGGGTGTACGTATCTTGAGAGTAGATACCATCGTAAGTGGTTCGTTCACCATCTAAACCCACATTTACGTACGTCATTGACGTACCTTCAGGATAGGTTATCGTCTGTGCTGGCGCTTGATCGTCACGACTTACTGCATGCTGCGCAGAGCCCGTATTGCCTTTGCTATCCCTCGCTCGAACCTCAAAGACCGTCGTAGATAGGAATTCATCAGTTGGGTAAGCCTTACTAAACTCACAAGCATTTCCAGACTCTACAGTGACAGGAGAACATGTGACGCCCTCATGTAAGCCATCTTTAAATGAAATACTGACCGAACTAATCTCTTGCGAGCTTTCTTTTACAACCCCTTTCAGAACGTATTCTTTAAGTTGGTTATTAATTGCACTCGCCGATGTAATATCGATAACAGGCGCATCGTTATCCCATTCAAAGTTGATATGAAGACCCGAATGGCTGCCTGGAATTAACTCATTACCCAGTACATCCGCTGTATATAAGACTAACCGTGCTGCTGTTACGTTTGAGAGCCCTGTGGCAGGGTTCATATCTACACTATCGATCTCTTTGGTATTAATGTTAACTTTAACGTTGGTCTCTCGAAGGCCAACTTCAAAATCATCAAATTCAACCGAACAGAATGTGCTTCCAAAATCTTGTATGTCGTTACATTGAAATTCACCAGACCAAGAGCCATTAATCTGATACTGAATAAAGGCGGATACGTCTTCTACACCGATATCATCAACAATTTTTAGATCAACTTTATCGGTGCCAGCAAGTACATCACGGTCAATGCGTGTCACGATAGGCGCTGTGGTATCGATCTCCGTCCCATCTCGCGGTGGAATGACGCCATCTGTACTGCCATATGTACCTAAGTCATTAAGCTTCTTACTAAAGTCGACATAGTCGGCAGCATCAGTACCAGAAATATTGATACTTGGGTCGTTTACCACGATCAAAACATGTTGAGATAAGTCACGTGTATAAACGTCGCTGTTTATCTTTTTCTGTCCAAAGCTGAGGGGAGTCACTGCTCCGGAAGTCTGGCTCACTTCAAGACCATCAAGAACACCATCTGCAATAACATCCCGATATTGGATGTCAGCGAAGTGCATCGAAGTGTAGACGTTATCGCTGTTGCCGTATTTTTTAATAAGATCGTAAGAGTAAGACGAGTATGCTGTTAATAAAGCGCCGTATTGATGCCCTACACTAGCAAAGCTGCTTTGCCCACCTTTGGTAATATCAATAGGTTTGGTCTCATTTACGTCAAAGCCATACATGCTATTGATACTATCCAAAGCAGTTGAAAAGGCACTTTCATCTGTGGCCCCCTGAGAAATTTTGTACTTTGCCAAGCCTGCTGCCAAGTTCGACAGCGGAGTAAGCATTAACTTTTGCTCACTCCCCTCTTTAAAGTTCACAACACCTTCAAATTTAAGTGTCTTCGCATTACTCACAGATACCGTTTCATTTGTAAACGGATCGGTATAACTCCCCTCTTTTGCAACAACAAAAAGAGGCATTGACGAAGATTCAAACTCTAGCAGATAGTTTCCGAAGGCATCAGACGTTGTGTTAGCCAACTTCCGACCTAAGTTTCCATTTTTGAACTCGAAAACCTCAATCTTGGCGCCATTGACTGGGGCGTCAAACACCATACCGGAAATGCTTCCTTTGCTTCTAGCTGGCGGTGTGTTGTCTCCTCCATCACCACCACCACATGCACTCAATAAAAGAGATGTAAGCGTAAGACCTAATGTTAATTTCAGCGTATTTTTAGCGAACATAGTAATTTGGCAAAATATATTTTCCCGAGATTATATTATTGAAAAATATTTTCTCAACGTGACATTAACACCAACAAAATAGGCATAAACACCAAGCCAACCGTCACTTTGACTGAATTATTAAAATTATTCTTACATCCTATAATTATTAACTTAGTTAAAACAGAGGAATTACTCATGCTTTAATGCTAGTTTTTATTTAAAATATTATACTCTACGCACAACTGTCAGTATTGATAAATCAACAAAACTAATGACTATTTTAATAATAAAAAGGAGTGTGCAAGCTCCTACCGTAGCCTTTATCACTACTGCGTTAATCATATTGATTAGCGTATCGCTTTCTCACTACTTCCTCACTCCTGTGGATAGGCTACCTACCATCAAGCCTTTAGAATTCGAAAGTAAGAATGTGCAGCCACCAATTAATAAGAATACTCGTAGGCAAAAAATCACTATCGGTGTTGTTGAATACTCTTTTGTCGCTTCATTATTAAAATCAGGAGTGAGTCAAAAAGAGATCAACTTGCTATTAGCACTTATCAAAAGCAAGTTTAATATTATTGACTCTATTAAAAGAGGTGATAACTTTATCTTAAGAACTAAATTAAATAGTAAAAATGAAACTTACATTAGTTCTTTTTACTATTTAGGCAGTAAAACTGATTTATTTATTATCAATGATGGTCACGGTAACGTATTTGATGAGCATGGTGTGTCGATAAATAATCAGTTCATGTTTTCTTCACCCTTTGATAAAAACTACAGAGTGAGCTCTGACTATGACTTAAAGCGAACACATCCAGTGACCAATATAACGACTCCGCACTTAGGCACTGATTATGCCACACCTGTAGGTACACCGATTCGTAGTATTGCTGATGGCGTCGTTTTAAAGTCCCGCTACAACCGTTTTGCCGGCAACTACATTAATATCCGCCACACAAATGGCTCTGTATCACGCTACCTACACTTATCTCAGCGCAACGTCCATGTTGGTGAGAAGATCAGCCGAGGACAAGTGATAGGGAAAACGGGTAACACAGGAAGAACAACAGGGCCGCATTTACATCTTGAACTGCACATCAATGGTGTTCCGGTTGATTACGAACGATACATTCAAAGGCACCCAAACACTGACGTAAATATAGAAATGCTGATTGCAGCGAGAAAAGAAAAAGCAGAGTTAACAGCGGAATGGCAACGGTATGAGCAGTCAAATAGGTAACAACAGCCACTTCGATTCGTGTATTCTTCCTACTGTCATTTATCCGCAACTACAGTAGACCATAACTTTGCTCTAAATCACATAAAACCTTTTCAAATAAGCGACTTTTACTGAAATTACATGTGGTCAATAAAAAATGATAATTTATCGATTTTACTGAAATAACCCAAGCATGTTCATACGCATGATGTTTTCTTGGATTTCTGAATCGTGCAAGTTACAGGTTGAGCACTTCTCTTTGCCTTCAATTTTGTATTTCAGACAGCACGTTTCTCGTCTCACGTAGAGCTTTTGAAAGCCATTAAAGGTCACCTTTTTTACCGTGTTTAACTCACCGCCTTTTGGTGTTACCGCGTTAAATAGGTTTTGCTGCCACTTTGATGCCGCTTGCACGTCTAGATCTAACCTGTCATTGGCTAATGGTTGATGCGCAAGTTTAGAAAACGCCAAATCACACGCGTACAAGGCATTCCCCCAAAACACTTTCGGGCTAACTTTCTGCTTTTTGTACAGCGGCACCAATGGCTCAGAGAGCGTCGTAATGAATTGCGCAAGTTTCTCATCTAAAGCCAGTTCTGACTCCACTTGCATCGCGTTTTCGTTACCAGCCTCAAGAGCAAAGAAAGGCGTTGCACTCAACACTTCAATGCTTGCGATACGATGGTCTTCACCAATGGTCAGATACAGATCATCGAGTGTTAACTGCAACACGCGATCAAACACCACACGGTGACCGACCAGCGACGTCAACAAAATCGCGTTGAACACTTTCTGCCAGATAGGCACGGCAAAAGGCAGCTTTGCCTCAATAGAGTTTGCGTAATCTTGCACAACAGCAGGAAAATCACGCTCAAACCATTCACTGGCTTTAATGCCTTTCGGCTGTTCAACAAAACGTAAGCGGAAGAAAGGTTCGTGTCGATTCAAGATGGCTTGCTGCTCGGTGATGCTCAGCGTTTTAACATTCTCAGGCAAAGCCACCAAAGTACGAAACTGATTAAACAGGTTTTCCATTAACGCGCTTCCTCACGAACATAAGCTTTTGGTAAACAGTAAACGTAGCCATCAATGACTTCCATTTTTCCTTCCACTTTAAACACCGATTCAAGGGTCGATTCAGTGAGCACATCCAAAGGCGATCCCTGTTTTAAAATCTGACCTTTTTTCATTAGTACCAGTTCATCGCAGAACTGCGCAGCTTGGCTCAGTTCATGCAGAACATAAACAATGGTTAAGTTGCGTTCCTTGTTCAACTTATCGAGTACTTCGAGTAACTCGAGTTGGTGACCTAAATCGAGATAACTGGTTGGTTCATCTAGCAATAACCACTGTGCTTCTTGCGCCAAACACATCGCCAGCCAAACGCGCTGACGCTCACCACCCGACAACGTACTCACTACACGCTTTTCGTAACCAGACAACCCGACAGAAGCAAGCGACTCAGTCATCACTTCTTGGTCACGCTCACTATTGCCCTGATACCACTTGCGATGAGCAACACGACCAAGCGCAACAAGCTGCTCAACCAATACACCTTCTGGTGCCGTAGGATGTTGAGGCAGAATCGCAATGTGTTTAGCGAGATCTTTAAGCTTCCATTGGTTAAGCGCTTTGCCTTTAAAAGTCACGTCGCCTTTTTTCGCTTTTATCGCACCGGTTAAGGTCTTCATCAGCGTACTTTTACCGCACCCATTTGGACCAATGAACGCCGTTACCTTACCTTCTTGAAGACGGATGTTCACATCGTTCAAGATCATCGTATCGTTGTAGCCTGAGGTGAGCGATTGCCCTTCAAGCCCTTTTGAAGATAGGGTCATTATGAGTGTTTCCTTAACAAGAAGAGGAAAAATGGCACACCAAGCAGTGCGGTAATCACGCCCGCTGGAATTTCGGTTGGGAACAGTAAGTGTTTGGCTAAAACATCTGAAAGTGCGAGGAAGCCAGCGCCGAAAGTCAAAGTCATAAACATGGTTCGCAAAGGATCATTCGCACTGAGCAAACGTGCAATGTGCGGAATCACCAATCCCACAAAACCAATTGGCCCAACGGCTGAGACGGCGGGCGCGGTAATAAATACTGTGCCTAACAAAATCCCCAAACGCAGCAAAGCACCGTTGATACCAATGCCACGCAAAATCGCGTCATCGTAGCGTACCCATTTCAATGGCAAATACACCAAAATAATGAACGCTAAACAGGCCAAGAACCAAGGCAAAAGATAACTCACTTGTTCCCAACCTCGGCCGTACATACCACCCGCCATCCATTGCAATGCGATATCGGTTTTACCCTGACCAATAGTGAAGATTAGCGCCGAACTCAACGCGCCAAGAATCGCCGTGATCGCTACACCTGTGAGTAGAGTGAGACTGGTATTTCCGATTCGGCTAACGATCAAAACAGGAATCGCACAGAGCAAACCACCCGCCATTGAAAACAGCAGCAACGCGCTTTCTGTGGTGATATTCCAATTAAACCAAGCGGGCAACAAAATCGCACAAACAGCACCAAGAGAAGCACCAGCGTTCACCCCTAAAATACCGCTGTCTGCCAACGGGTTTTTGAGGGTGGTTTGCAGCAATAAGCCTGATACTGCCAGCATCATACCCGCCATAATCGCCAGCAAAAATCTTGGTAACGTTAGCGACCAAAATGGGTGGTAAGTACCGCGAGTAATAAACAGTTCACCTGCTTGTCTAAGCTCTGGGTTAGAAGCGATAAACAGTGCAGGAGCGAACACCAGCAAAGCCAAGCAAGGGAATAAGAAACGCGTTTTCATTATTTCCCTCTCAGCTCACGAACAATCAACATAAGAAACCAAGGCGCACCTAAAGTCGCGGTAATGACGCCAATCGGAATTTCCAACGGCATAAGCAGGGTTCGAGAAAGGAGATCTGCTGCGGTAACGAGTGCCGCACCAATCAAAGCTGCACCGCCAAGTCCCAACCCCATCATGCGAGCGAGATGAGGGGCAACAAGGCCAACAAAACCGACAGGACCAAATGCACCAACCGCAACCGCAGTAAGCACGACAGAGACAAAACCAAACGCCAATCTATAACGGTTAATCGCGATACCTAAACCACGAGCAACCGTGTCATCCAGCAGTAAGTAACCACGCTGTCGATGTGTCACCGCAAGCAATATAAACGCAGGAATGACGGTATAAACAAGCGGCGTAAACACCGACCAATTCGCGCCTGCGTTACTGCCCGTTAACCAGAAAAACAGTGACTCACTGTCTACGCGATCCGACAGAAGAATGTAGGTCACCGCTGCTTGGCAAAACGCACTCACGGAAATGCCAGCTAACGCCAAACGCGCTGGTGTGACGCCCTGTTTCCAACTAATGGATAAGGTAATGGCACCGCCAAGCAAACCACCTACAATCCCCCAAAACAACGTTGGCAATGGCAGCAAAAACATGGTCGCCGTCAACACGCTAAGCGCTGCGCCAGACATCACACCGGTCAGGTTTGGAGACGCTAACGGGTTGCGAACGATGTCTTGCATGAGCGAGCCGGATACCGCCAACGCCGCCCCACCAAAGAGTGCGATCAAGGTACGAGGTAAACGTAGTTCCCAAAACACTAAAGATGCTTGGCTGCTTGAATCAGGAATCAAAAACGCCATGATCTGCTGGGCATCAAAATGGTAAATGCCACTCGACAAAGACACATAAACCACAGCTAGTAACAAAGCCGTCGCCAAACTGCGAACCATCACCGCACTTGGTTTGGTTATCCTAAGAACATGAGCCATTGATCACCTCATAAACTCGTTCAACAGAAGGCGCAGGGAAAAGATCGGGATACACTTTGTGGGCGATATCCATCGCGACCCAAATTCGTGAAAGTGGCCCTTCTGGCTCTCGCCATGTCATATCAACCAAGTAAACTCGATTGTTCTTCACCGCTTTTAGGCTTTGCCAAATTTTCGATTCGGTAAATTGTGGCTCGGCGTTCTGGTACATAAAAATCACATCGGGATCGAGTTTTACCAACCACTCAAGACCCACTTGCCCAGAAAAAGGCGTTTTCGTCGCGTACGGCGAGTCACCATTCGCACTTCGGATATTCAATTTTTCCATAAGAGCAACGGACATAAAGTGTGAGTAGTATGCTCGCGGAGTGACGCCTGCACTTGTCAGAAATAAACCAGAAAACTGTCTATTACCGAGCTTTGATTGCATTTCATCAAGAAAAGTCTGAAAACACATATTTAGTGATTTCCCTTGCTCTTCTCGCCCCATTGCCATGCTTGCACGCTCTACCGCAGAAAAACTGTCTTCTAAAGTAATCAAATCAAAACCGAGAGGCGGTGCGATTTCGACGAAGCGCTGATAGTAAGGCTCTAACATTCGCCCCAAACCAACAACCAAATCTGGCTTCGCATCGTACAAAGCTTCAAAGCTGGTTCTTGAACGATTACCAAGACTTGGCACGTCATTTAAAGCAGAAAGATAAGGAGGAAATCCACCAGGATAATCGGATACACCAACAGGCTTCTCACCCATTGCTATTACTAGCTCTGCACCAAAAGTAGACACGCTTGCAACACGCGGGAAATGGGTCACATTCGACGTCGAAATAGTATGGTCTAGATCATCGACAACTGATGCGTTTAATCCACTTGCATAAGCAAGCTGAATAGACAGCATTTGGCTAATTATTGAAATGATAACGACTGCTGTAAAACTGCCCATTAAATTACAAATGATAATTATTGATATTTACATTACTTCTTTGCGTGCTAGACTACCACGTAATTACAAAGTGCTCAATAATCGCTAGCTAAATCAATTTATTAACAAGTTTATAAAAGACAACTTTTAGTTGCAGGAAGCTATGAAACTCAAACTATCTAAGCTAAATATTGCAGTGGTAAGTGCAATTACTCTTTCACCTTTCGGCGTTTCAGCGGAAAGTAACGACCAAGTCCAAGCAATGGAAACAATGGTTGTTACCGCAAGCCGTTCTCAACAGCTGCTTAACGACGTTCCTCGCTCTGTGACCGTTATCGACCAAGCACAACTTCAATCTCAATTGAACCAAAGCCGCAGCATCAACGATGTGCTTTCAACCTTGGTTCCAGGTATGGGGACTTCTGTTCACGGTAACCTGAGCAGCAAAGGTCAAAACCAAATCCGTGGTCGTCGCGTTCTGCTATTGATTGACGGTGTTGCACAAAACAACAGCTTCCTAGATTTTGGCCAAGAGTTGTCGGCGATTGATCCGCAAAACGTTGAGCGTATCGAAGTTATCCGCGGTGGTTCTGCGGTATACGGCCTTGGCGCACAGGGCGGTATCATCAACGTGATCACCAAAATGCCAGAAGAAGGCGCAGTAGAATATCGCACTAAAGTTGGCACAAGCTTCCAAGAGTTTGGTAGCGATGCGTTCACTTGGAACGTTTACCAAGAAGCGACTGGCGGTGATAAGAAAGATCAATGGCGTTTAGGTCTGGGTTACGAGCAACGTGGCGGCAGCTACGATGCTAACGGTGACCGCCTACCTTCGGTAAACAACGAAGATGACATGGACAACCTAAACGTAAACGGCGTTTGGAACCGTAACATCGACGAAGATCGTTCACTGACTTTGACTGTTGGCGTTCGTAACATTACTGACAACGACGGCTGGTGTGCAGCGAATGGCGATGCAGCTAACGGCAAACCTGCCGAAGCGGTTCACTGTGGCCCAGGTTACAACAACGGCGTTGCAGGCAAAGATGGCGCGAAACCAAACGATGTGACACGTACGTTCGCTAACTACCAAGCGCGTTACCAAGATCTGGGCTTTAGCTTAGGTATGCTCGATGTAACGGGTTACTGGATGGCTCAAGATACTGAGACGTTCACGCTTGCGATGAAAGATAAGAACCCAAATTCTCCAACCTTTGGTCAAACGCTATATGGCCACAACGAGACAGATTTTGATCGTTTCGGCGTGAAAGCCAACATCTCTAGCCAAATTGATTGGGCATTCGTGACTTGGGGTATGGACGTTGAACAACAGTCGTTCAAACAGCCAAACAGCGTCGGTTTCTACAACAACACACCGGATGTAGAGCAATTTGCTATCGCACCATTCGCACAGTTCATTACTGATGTAAGCGATAACACAGTTCTTTCTTACGGTATCCGTTACGAGTACGTTCGCCTAAGCGTGGATGATTTCACGGTAGGTAACACGCACAACAATGCAGGTGATCAAGTTCAAGGCGGTGATCCGTACTTTGACGAGTTCCTATTCAACATTGGTGTGACACACGATCTGACCGACAACCACCAGCTGTTTGCATCTTTCGCGCAAGGTATGTCAACGAACGAAGCACTACGTGACATTCGTTCTGGCAACAGCTCAACAGTTGAAGGTGCTATCAAGCCAATTACTACTGACAACTACGAAGTGGGTGTGCGTGGTTTCCTTGGTGAAGCGGACTACTCTCTTGCAGCGTTCTACAGCGAATCTGACCTAGGTTCGACACTGAACGTAAACGAAGCCGGCGATGCGCTAGAAAGTACTCGTGCACCAGAAAAAGTTTGGGGTGCGGAAGCAACGCTTGGTTACAGCATTCTTGCTAACCTTCGTACAGACAGCACGATCTCTTGGCAAGAAGGTGAGCGTAAACTTAACGAAGACAGCGGCTGGGAACCACTAGACGGCACGCGTATCGCACCATTGAAAGTAACGTCTGTTATCAGTTACGACGCTTACGAATTCGGTCGCTACAACATGACGCTGGTTTACTCAGGCAACCGTGATAAAGAAGATGAAATCACTTCTGGCGCGAAATACGCAGTAGACAGCTACTTCGTTGCAAACGCTGGTGTGGACTACGATCTTCCGTTCGGTACGTTAAGCTTCGCTGTTGAAAACCTATTCAACGAAGACTACATGACGGCGTACGCGCAATCAGAGCGTAACAACTCACGTTACTACAACGCACCGGGTCGTCGCTTCCACTTGAACTACGAAGTGAAATACTAAACTTAAAACACAGAAAATGCGCTTAATCAGATTAAGCGCATGTCTTTCACTTCTACTGTTATATTCGTGATTTATTACCTTAAAATTCAAATTAGTGCCGGGTACTAGCTTTGTTTCCTAAATCAGGCAACTAAATCTTCAACCCATGAGCTGAGCAGCTAAGTTCACTCATATACTTAGGCTAATAGCCAGCCTCGCTACAGAACAACCAATTGGAAACACAACAACCAAGCTTTAATCACCCGCTGTTAACGGACATTTTTAATTAAGAGACGGTTCAGCTATGGAAGCAAATCAAGCAAGGGAACCAACCTGGAAGACCTCGCCTATTTAATGACTTAGCGATTACGATGGCTCCTATGGTTAAGCATGTATTTTCATTGCCGCTTAGTTAAGTTTGAGAAATTACAATGCTCAAGTTGGAAAAACCTACGCCATGATAGAAGTGTTAAACAAACTCACTTAGCTAGGTATTTCATCCTAAAGCAGATATAAAATAGCCCCTTCAAAAATGTCATAAACATAAAAAGCAATAGACTTATGAAGAGGCAATATCAAATTATGGTTGCACCAAATATCAATATATGGTTGCTTTTACACTTTTTACATTCAGTCGATTTACTCTTTACCGAACACGTTGTTCTCTTGTTCTTGAACACGGATGAATGTAGTACGCTTGGTTAGCTCTTTAAGCTTTGCTGCACCTACGTATGTACATGTTGAGCGAACGCCGCCAAGGATGTCTTGAATAGTGCCGTGAACACTACCACGGTATGGCAATAATACGGTTTTACCTTCGGCCGCACGGTAGCCAGCGACACCACCTGAGTGCTTGTCCATCGCGCTCTTCGACGACATGCCATAGAATTTCATGAACTTCTCGCCGTCTTTCTCGATCACTTCGCCGCCTGACTCTTCGTGACCCGCTAGCATCCCACCTAGCATTACGAAATCCGCGCCACCACCGAATGCTTTCGCTACGTCACCCGCACAAGAACAGCCACCGTCACCGACGATCATGCCACCAAGGCCGTGCGCTGCATCACCACACTCGATGATTGCAGAAAGCTGCGGGTAACCAACACCCGTTTTTACACGAGTTGTACATACAGAGCCTGGGCCGATACCCACTTTAACGATGTCTGCACCAGCTAGGATTAGCTCTTCACACATATCACCAGTAACCACGTTGCCTGCAGAAATGACCTTGTCTGGGAACTCTGCTCGCACGCGTTCAACATACTCGACCAAATGCTCTGAGTAACCATTTGCAATGTCGATACAAATGAAAATAAATTCATCTGAAAGTGCCATGATGTCTTTGGTTTTTTGGAAGTCTGCGTCAGATGTCCCAGTAGACACCATAACGTTATTCATGGTTACTTTATCTGCTGATTTAGCAAACTCAGCCCAATCTTCTACCGTGTAATGTTTGTGAACAGCGGTCATTACACCATGCTCAGCCAGCGCTTTAGCCATTGCAAAGCTACCAACCGAATCCATGTTTGCTGCGATTACCGGCACACCAGACCATTGACGACCACTATGCTTGAATGTAAAATCGCGGGTTAAATTTACTTGAGAACGGCTCTTAAGGGTAGAACGTTTCGGGCGAAACAGTACATCTTTAAAACCTAACTTAAGTTCTTGTTCGATACGCATTGTGTAATTCCTTGATTCATATGTATATGTGTCATTTCAGAGTGCGTAGTGATTTCGTTGGCAGACGAGTTCACTGTTCTTCGGACACAAAAAAACCGGAGCGTTGGCAGACGCTCCGGTTTTCAGCATTATAGGCTGTGATTTATTTCCTACAAGTCTGATATTTGAATTTTTTTTGTGATACCATCTTGAAAATCGCATATCAAAAACGCTCCCCAAGTCACCAAAACCTCTTATTATTTATAACTATCAACAACTTGAGAAAGCACTTAAGTTAACCCATTGCGCAAACCTTTGCGTCATATCTTAAAAATTAAAACGCATCACCTCTCAAATCTGCCTAAAACTCAATCACCTAATACTAAGATGCCCTGCTAATTCGTAAAAAAGTACTCAAAAAAATCGACCAATTTTCTCTGCAATGCATGAAATCTAATTAATTTCGATAGAGCTCTTGGGTGATAGCGGTACGAAGAGTGCTAACGACATCACTTGCCAAAAGACCAATTTGACCATGCTGACTAACGTTTATATCAGCAGCATGACTGTGAAGTACCACACCTAAACGTGCGGCAACAGAAATTGGTAAACCTTTGGCTAGTAATGCACCAATGACTCCAGATAACACATCTCCCATTCCCCCCGTCGCCATTCCGGCGTTACCCGCTAGACAGACGTACATTCTCGTTCCATCGTAAATAAGCGTCCCCGCGCCTTTTAAAACCACTACACCGCCATAACGCTCTTGCAGTTGTCTTGCAGCAGAGTATCGGTCACTTTCTATTTGTTGAATGGTTACATTTAGTAGTCGAGCAGCCTCTCTAGGATGCGGCGTGATCACTCGATGGTTGTCGTACACCAGAGTGCCATCGCATCGCTGGCTCAGCATCGCTAGAATATTGAGGCCATCAGCATCAACAACTTTAGGTTTCTGCTCTTGAGCCAGATATTGATAGGCTTGATAAGCCCACTCATCATCTCCAAAGCCAGGACCAAACACTAATACGTCAGCCCAGCGAATGCGTTTAGTTAAGTCGTTCTCAGTATCCCTGAGTAAGTCAGCGGTGATGCTCTGGCTCATTACTTCTGGGCAACCAACCTGCAGTGGAATAAGGCTACTCGTGTGAGTAATTGCGGCAGTTAAACCCGCTCCGGCTCTAATCGCAGCGGAGGAACATAAACGAATCGCTCCAGACATCCCTTGATTGCCACCAACACAAAGCAACTTCCCGTTGTCACCTTTATGGACCGTTGGATTTGGCTTGGGCATTAATCTTGAAACAACCTGATGATCAATACCTAATGCACTTTCTACTTCGATAGTATCAAACTTAGTATTGACGCCTAAACCACAAAAGTAGAGCTCGCCAACTCGATCTCTCGCTTGTCCAGTGCATAAGCCTTGTTTAACCCCAATGAAGGTTACAGTATGCTCGGCACGAATAGCATCACCTAAAACTGCACCTGTATTAGCACACAGACCAGAAGGAACGTCGACTGCAATCACAGGGGTATGAATTTGATTAATTTGGTCAATATAGCGACGATACTCCGAACGAACCTCACCGCTTAAACCAGTGCCTAACATGGCATCGATGATCACATCTGCTTCTAGCAATGCGGTATTCCATTCATCCCAATCATTGTTAACACCGTCGATTGACTGCCAGTCTTCGTATGCGCGCAAAGCATCACCTTTTAGCACAGATACATCACCAATTTGGAAAACATGTACATTGAGTTGAGCTTGTTTCGCAAGAGATGCAAATACGTAACCATCGCCACCGTTATTCCCTTTACCGCAAATCACTAAGATATTTTTTGATTTAGGATACAGATGTAAAAAGCGCTCATACACGGCCATACCAGCGCGTTGCATTAAGCTATACATAGAAACACCAGCCATTTGCGCAGCCAGCGTTTCACCGTTTTTTACTTGCTCTGCGGTGTAGAGTTTTAGGGCGAGATTAAAGTCCATATTCACGTTCTACGCATTGGGAAACACAATTATAAGTATACAAAAAAGCCAAGGCGGACCTTGGCTTTTGAGAAAGTTTTTTATCGCTATTGATTCTGAGACATCAGAGCTTCAGCCGTCGCGTCTTGTATAGACAAAAACAACGAGTTGATTTTTCCAGTCGGTGTGCGCATTGGGTTCAACGTAACATTCTGGTACATAAACTCCGCTTGCTGCGTAACTGGTCGAACATTGCGACAGCAGAATAAGTAAGGTCGTTGTCGCCATGTGATGAAGCTGCGACAGCCTAGGTCATACACTGGTTTTGTTTTTAATTTAAACCACTCCTGTGGGATTTCAGGGAAGATATCAAATATAGAACGACCTATCGCATCATGAGACTGCAAACCACTGTGATGAGTCATAAACCCATTCCAGACCTGTACATTGTAATCTCGATCAATGACCACTAAGCCCATGTCAACGTTTTGTACCATATCCACCATCCAATGGAATTGTTCAAACTCTGCTGGCATATTCAACATTAGAACTCCTCCATTAGATAAGACAGTTTGTTATCAAGCAGCGGCAAGGATTCGTCCACAAACATAAACAACAAGTCACAACGAATCGACGTTCCTTCAATGTTGTAGCTCACTTCGAATGTCATCGTGCGGCTGAATGCTCCAGTTGTAGATTCAATGATCGAGTCAATTGAGATATGCTGACCAAGGAGTACTGGTGGACTTTGGAAGAATCGGACTTCAGACTGCTCGCCTAAACCATTTAAGAACGACCCCACCAAAATATTAGAAATATCCATTAGCAGCTCAAGCTCTTCTAGCTCTTCGCTGTCTGCTGGTACTTTCATCAACTTTTTGAGATCAGATACGCTTGAATCACTCAAAATCACTAGCGCTTCGCCAGCAATACCTTCGCCACAAAATCCCTGACAAACACCCGATACGTTGTCATGCGACGCCAAGTCGCGTAGGGCCATGTGAAGTTCGCTCACTTCAAAGATATTGACGTTCGGCAGAGGTAGTTGCACAAACACATCAAAGTGACGCGCCAATGCATCGGCTGCTCGACCAATTGAAACGTTAGCCACTTCCATGTAAATATCGCGACGACGTAAAATCGGTAACTCAATAGAGACAGGCGTGATAATTTGAGGACGAGGTTCTGGCTCGACCAACTCTTTAAGCGCCTTCTTGAGTTCATCTTTGGCGATCGGTTTTTGAATAAACGCTTTTGCACCCAGTGCGAACACGCGCTCTTTCGCTTTAGGTTGGATATCCCCCGACACAACAACCACCGGAGTTTTATCCCCCAACCGTTGCATGTGCTCTAGTGTTTCAAAGCCATCCATTTCTGGCATGGTCAAATCAAGAAACATCAATTTAAACTCGTTTTTTTCGAGTTCTTCTAGCGCGTTTTTTCCGTGGATAGCAAACGTAATATCGGCATTCAATGTGGCTGGTAGTGATCTCGCCATCTGTTTGCGTGCTAACGCTGAATCATCACAGATGAGTACGGGAAAAGACATTCAATCACCTTTTTATATTCCACAATCTGCGCCGGAGTCTAACAGATTGTTACAGCATGTAATACGAGAAAACTGACGAGTTTTTTATTTCTTTATTATTCAATAAGCATACGCAATATGAATGAATGAGTGAACAAAATGACTAAAAAGCAAGCATCACATTCGCTGTTTAGTGACATAAAACAAACATGGGTAAAACTCCTCCACCCAAAGTAAGCAAAAAGTTGCAGCTAACATCCAAAGCCCATTTTTGCTCGAATTTCATTCTTTCCATTTCCATAATGGGTAAACAGTAACGCGCTAAAACTAAAAAGGCACCCTGCTAGAGGATGCCTTTAATAACAATTTCATCGATAAGATATCAATTCTATGGCACACCATGACCTTTAGAAGCCACCCATACGCGATACCATTGCTCTCGAGTAAGTTCGATGTTCAATGCATTAACTGCAGTTTGCACACGCTCGATTTTACCAGAGCCAATGATTGGAATAGGGTTAGATGGCAAACGACGTACCCAGGCATAAATTACTTGGTCAATACTCGCTGCGCCCACTTCTTCACGAATTGCTTCTAATTCGTTACGGACACGAACAGCTTGCTCACTGTCACCACTAAAAATTGAACCTCCACCGAGGCAAGACCAAGCCATTGGTCGCGTACGCAACATTTGCATTTGGTCAAGCGTTCCATCGTGAGCAACCTCAAAGTTAAGTGGGTTGATTTCCACTTGGTTAGTAACCAACGGCTTACCTAAGCGAGATTGCAGCAGTTCAAACTGGCGTGGAGTGAAGTTAGACACGCCAAAGTGCTTCACTTTGCCGACTTTGTGAAGCTCAGAAAATGCTTCTGCAACCTCGTCCGCATCCATTAACACGTCAGGACGATGAATTAAAAGTACGTCGATTTCATCCACATTCAAACGTTCTAGCGAATTATTCACCGATTGGTAGATATGTGCTGAGCTCGTGTCGTAGTGATTGATCTTACGCTCTGGCGTTTTATCGCCACACAAATTGATGTCGCATTTCGTCACGATCTGAATTTGCTCACGAACACTCTTGTCTAAAGCTAACGCTTCACCAAACAACGCCTCACACTCGTAATTACCGTAGATGTCGGCGTGATCGACTGTCGTAATGCCTAACTCAATGTGTTGCTTAAGAAATGACAAACGCTCTTGAGCCGTCATTCCCCACTCAACTGCACGCCAATATCCTTGAACCAGCTCTGAGAACTCTGGGCCTTTTGGTGCAGTTACTACTTTTGCAACCATGGGTTTTCTCCTTCAATTGATCTGCATTCATCGTAGTCTTGTTTTCGTACCAGCTCAACGGGTAAACTTTCGCAATTCGAACTGGAGTACGAAATATGTCTTTTGCCCAACGCCTAGCCACCCTGATCGGAGAAGAAAGCATCAGCGGGTTCGCTCGACGCGTCGATGTGTCTGAAGCTTTAATACGCAAATACCTTAAAGGCAGTGAACCTAGCCTAACCAAAGCAAATCAAATTGCAATGCGCGCCAATTGCTCTCTCGAATGGTTAGCAACGGGATGTGGTTATTTATATCGCCGTGCTGAAGTCGTGGATATGGATGCGTACAAACTTGCCTTTCAACACGTTATGAATCAGCCGTTGTCAGACGATGCAGAAGAGCTACACCGCAAGCTAATCGCAGGCTATCAATACCTGCGCGCTCACAAAAAATCGGATGGTTTTTTGGATGAGTCTGCAATGGCGACCTTCCTATCTCTCCATAAAGAATCTAAAAACGAGTCACTTTGACCTCGATAATTTCGCCATCACTGCGCAATTGCACATTTAAGGACGGTGATGGCGTCAGAAACTCGTCCGGTTTTACCCAAAGCAAACTTCGAATCGTTTCTTGTGGATAGCGGTTCATCAACAAAATAACTTCTTTATCGACAAGCTCGGAAGATTTCTTTTCCAGAGCTTCAACGACATCATAGTGTTCTTGTCCGATAGTAACTCTGCGTAAAACTAACCCATCCTTTCTTAAGTTGAGAAGTAAGTCATTCAGACGCTGCCACTCGTATTCAGTGAGAAACGAGAACTGAGCACTTTCTCTTCTCAAAACCACTTCACCATACAAGTGCTGCTGGTAGTACGAAAAATCATCCAAACAAAATGCGCTGATAAACGTTGAATTGTCTAGCAGCTGCACTTCGCAACTATACCAGCTCCCACTTTTTTCTATACGTTCTTTTAGATTGGAATATGGCATAGCTGACAACGTGTCTTGCCACCAGCTCGGCGTTGAAAGTGCCGGAAACGTTACCGAACAAAAACATAAAGAAAGTAAGAGTCGAAGATAAAAGCGCATGCACTGCTCTAGTTGGTTGACATCGAACCAAGACATTACTAACTGCAAGAAAATGTTCAAGAGAAAAATAGTGGCAGGTGGCGATGAAAGTTATGGTGATGAAAGTTATAACGCAGAAATTAAGAAGGCGCACATGTGCGTGCGCCTCTACCTCGTTACTCAATCGTGAGTGTGCGAATCGGCGATGTCTATTGATGCATCCCGAACATAAAACGAGGACTTACCGTAGGGTTTGAATCCATCCAAATTGTGTGTAAAACCTCACATCCCTCCTTCTGAAGCAGTCATGTTGCTTTACATTTAAAGAATGGTTCATTTTTCTCAAAAAACAAGTTTTTTATCCTAAATTATGAGAGCAATAGCACAATCTGAGTGAATGAATAATATCGCGACACTTCAAACACTCAATAGTGAAAAGCTAAATTGCATCTTTATTGATTAGGTCTAGACTCTGCGAAGCGTATACTTTCTTTCGTCCCTTCCCCCCCGGCAACAGGAGAGCTTGTTAATGACCAAACGCGAGAGAATTGTGAAATCTGTGTTGGCGCACGTACCGAAAGATGCGATTAACCAGTTTGTCTCTCGAGGGTCAACACCATTTTCTGTTCTCATTATGGCCGCCATTGTGGGTACGTTGGCTGGTTTTGTCGGTACGTATTTCGAGCTTGCCGTTCATTTCGTTTCTGAAACACGAACAGAATGGTTAAGAAGCGAAATTGGTAATGTTCTACCGTTGTGGCTGGCAGCGGTTCTCATTAGCGCACTTTTAGCTTTTATTGGCTATTTTCTTGTGCACCGCTTTGCGCCAGAAGCGGCAGGTTCTGGTATTCCTGAAATCGAAGGGGCAATGGATAGTATTCGTCCAGTGCGCTGGTGGCGAGTTCTACCAGTAAAATTCTTCGGCGGCATGGGCGCACTTGGCTCAGGTATGGTGCTGGGTCGTGAAGGCCCAACCGTTCAAATGGGGGGCGCTGTTGGTCGAATGGTGACCGATATATTCCGCGTAAAGGATGACGATACCCGCCACTCCCTGCTCGCTTCTGGTGCTGCTGGCGGTTTGGCTGCGGCTTTTAATGCCCCACTCGCAGGCATTATGTTCGTTGTGGAGGAAATGCGACCTCAGTTTCGCTACTCTTTGATCTCAATTCGCGCAGTGATCATTTCTGCCATTATGGCGAACATAGTGTTTCGCGCCATCAACGGGCAAGACGCCGTTATCACTATGCCGCAATACCAGTCGCCAGAGCTTCAAACCCTATGGCTGTTTTTATTGCTTGGCGCATTGTTTGGCGTGTTTGGCGTGATCTTCAATAAACTGATTACCGTGGCACAAGACAGTTTTGTCGCCATTCACAAAAACGATCGTAAGCGCTACTTGATTGTGGGTTCGCTACTGGGAGGCGTGTTTGGTTTGCTTCTTTTGTACGTACCCCAACTAACTGGTGGTGGTATCGGCCTTATTCCTGACATTACTAACGGTAACTACTCGGTATCTATTTTAGTTTTGCTTTTCTTTGGTCGCGTAATTACAACCCTGCTCTGTTTTGGTTCTGGTGCGCCGGGAGGCATCTTTGCACCTATGCTTGCTCTGGGAACCTTATTTGGCTATGCGTTCGGAGCAAGTGCTGATGTCTTGCTCCCTGCGCTTGATATCGAGCCTGGTGTATTTGCGATTGCGGGCATGGGTGCCCTGTTTGCTGCAACGGTACGTGCACCGATTACTGGTATTCTGTTAGTGATTGAAATGACGAATAACTACTACTTAATCCTGCCATTGATCATTACTTGTTTGGGCGCTGTGATTATTGCTCAATTGTTGGGTGGACAACCTATTTACAGCCAGCTGCTGCATCGTACAATCAAAAACGAAAAGTTACGCCAGCAGGATCTACCGGAGAATCAATCAACATAACATTCTCTTTGTTATCACTTCGCTCCAGACTATCGAAGGGTTTGGAGCGATAAACTCTGCATTTTTACATCTTTTCCCAAATATTCGATACCAAACTCACAAAATTATCATTCTCTGATATTTGCTCACCACCTTTCATGAGAAACCCCTCTCCATACTTGTTAGTATTCGCTACTTAAATAGAGCATTTCATCCAAATCGTCATGTTTCGTTTCATTCAGGCAAAAATCAAATGGAGTAGATTTGAACTGGAGAAGACTTGTGCAGTTTTATAGTGTCCCGCCGTCTCAAGCCGCGTTGGCACTAGGTATGATAGGTTTAGGGCAAGCTTGGGCACTCTATGTTCCTGAGATTGGTGAACCGATACGCCCATTTTTGGCGTCACTCGGCGCACTTTTACTCGCCCCTGTACTCATAAAATATGCCGCTAATCCACGATTATTCATGGTCGACATTCGTCACCCGCTGAGTGGTAGTTTAATGGCACCAATGAGTATGGCGTTACTGATCCTTGCAGATTATCTTGCCGCTGTAGCGCCTATCATCGCTTATCCACTTTGGTTTATGGCGCTTTTGCTGCATTTTACTATGATGGTGCTGTTTTTTAGCTTTCAGCTAATGAACTTCAAAATGTCCAATATCGTACCGAGTTGGTTTCTTTATCCGGTGGGGCTGATCAGTAGTTCACTAGCCGGTTCTCAACTAGGTCACAACTTATTCTCCGAAACGCTAGCGATGATGTGCATCGGCATTTATTTCTTCATGCTGCCACTCGTGTTGTATCGTTTGGTGTTTTTCGGCTCTCTACCAAGGCGAGCAAGACCGACCCTCGCGATTATGGCCGCGCCGGTAAACTTATCATTAGCAGCATACTTGGTGAACTTTCCCTTACCTGATCCGATACTAACAGGCGCATTGGCCGGGATCGCCATCACTATGACTTTATTGATCTACTTATGTTACTTCCGCTTACTTCGCTTGAAGTTTCAACCTTCTATCGCGGCAGTAACCTTTCCTTCCGTGATCAGCGCTATCGCAATGCATCGCTTAACCTCTTTTTTTGCCGAATCGCACCCTCACTGGCACTGGCTACACGACTTTGGTTTTCTAGAGCTCAGTATCGCGACTGTATTGGTTGTTTGGGTATCGGCAGGTTACGTCAAAATGTATTGGCCAGAAATCATGAAGTCATTTTCTAAACAAGCATAAAAAAAGGATGGCGTTTGCCATCCTCTTAGAAACTTGCTTAGTTACCTAGCGTAAACCGTGCAGAAATTCGGCACGTGTTGCTGGATTGCTTTTGAAGATACCACCCAACGCTGTCGTCGTCGTTTCGCTGGTTGCATCCATCACACCGCGAGATTTCACACAGTAGTGTGTTGCGTCAATTGTCACTGCTACATCATCAGACTCAAGCAACGTTTGAAGTGCAACAAGAATCTGCTGAGTCATACGCTCTTGAACTTGTGGACGCTGGGCAAAGAAGCGAACAATACGGTTGATCTTTGATAGGCCAATGATCTTGCCACGTGGAATGTAAGCCACAGCAGCTTTGCCATCGATGGTCACAAGGTGGTGTTCACAAGTGCTGGTCACGGTGATGTCCTTCACGCGAACCATCTCGCTCACGTTCATCTTGTTCTCAATCACTGTGATTTTAGGAAAGTTGGAGTAATCCAGACCAGAGAAGATTTCGTCAACGTACATCTTAGCAATGCGGTGAGGGGTCTCTTCTAGGCTATCGTCGGTAAGGTCAAGTTGAAGTAGACCTAAGATCTCACGCATGTGGTGTTCGATCTTCTCTTTCTTCTCTTCACGACTTACGTTGTTTGGACGCATTGGCGTTTCCAAACCGCGTTGCTCTAGCGCTTCTTTTACTAACTTCGCTGACTCGCTAAGACCTGACATTCCACTTCCTCTTTTGTTACTTCCGCTTCAATACAAACCCAATCAAAATTGCATTCATATTTTTCGCTTTGAGCTGCTCAGTTTCGTGTCTTTACACCAAGTCACATCAAATATAGGTACTGAGCTGATTTTATTGAGCTCCGCGGGCTTTTTACCCCTTTCGGATGGCTGACAAGGATACTCGGATTTTTGAATAATTACACCCATATTTTATAGGTGGACATTCTTACTCGGTCCCCTTTTTATGGTAAAGTTGCCACAAAACAAAAGAACACAGGATTTTCTCAATGGGCTGCTGCGACGCACCTGGCTTGATGCCAATTGAAGAAGCGATGGACAAAATGCTATCGCGAATCAAACCTATCCAAACAACGCTTTCTCTTCCACTTGCTGAAGCACTCGGTTTTGTACTGGCAGAAGACATCCTGTCTCCTATTCACGTACCGCCATTCGATAACTCAGCAATGGATGGCTACGCTATTCGCATTCAAGATCTTGAGTCATCTTCTGTATTGCCTCTGGCAGGTAAATCATTTGCAGGACAACCTTTTGAAGGTGAATGGCCTCAAGGTACCTGTGTTCGCATCATGACTGGCGCAAAAATCCCACAGGGTTGTGATGCCGTTATCATGCAAGAAAACACAGAAGTAACGGATACTGGTATTCAGTTCAACCAAACTGACGTGAAGCCGCAAAACAACATCCGCCCAACAGGTGACGACATCAAACAAGGCGACATCGTACTGGCAAAAGGCGCACGTTTAACACCTCGCGATATTCCGATGATTGCGTCTCTTGGTGTGAGCCATGTGACAGTAGTACGTAAGCCAAAAGTTGCTTTCTTCTCTACTGGTGATGAACTTAAACCACTAGGCGAGCCCCTAGACGAAGGTCAAATCTACGACAGTAACCGTTACGGCATTAAACCGCTTATTGAGAACTTCGGTTGTGAAGCCGTAGATCTTGGCATCATTCCAGATTGCCCAGAGACTCTAAAAGCAACCTTTGAACAAGCGCAAACATTGGCAGATGTGGTTGTGACCTCAGGCGGTGTCAGTGTAGGCGAAGCGGATTACACCAAAGACATCCTTGAAGAACTTGGGGAAATCGGTTTCTGGAAGCTAGCAATCAAGCCGGGTAAACCTTTCGCATTTGGTAAGCTAAGTACAGCTTGGTTCTGTGGTCTGCCAGGTAACCCGGTTTCTGCAGTCCTTACTATGTACGTGCTTGTTCAACCAATGCTGGCAAAACTTGCAGGCCATACCGAATGGAAAGCACCCGAGTCTATTCCAGCAACAACCAAAACCGCCTTTAAGAAAGCGCCAGGTCGTACCGATTACCAACGTGGCATCTATACATTGGAAGATGGCAAGTTTGTGGTTGAAACAACCGGTAACCAAAGCTCTGGTGCATTCCGCTCAATGAGCCTAGCGAACTGTTTTGTTGTATTGGAACGTGAACGCGGCCGAGTTGAAGTGGGCGAAACGGTTCAGATTCAACTATTCAACTCAACCCTTTACTAGGAAGACGTTGTGGATATTCTTTCCGATCAGGAAATGTTGCGTTACAACCGCCAAATCATTCTTCGTCAGTTTGACTTTGAAGGACAAGAAGCACTCAAACAAGCATCGGTATTGATGCTTGGTGCTGGCGGTTTAGGCTGTGCATCGAGCCAATATTTGGCGACGGCTGGTGTCGGTAAAATCACGCTGATTGATGATGATATCGTCGAGCTGTCTAACCTTCAGCGCCAAGTGCTGCACCACGATGCGGATATTGGTCGTAAGAAGGTAGAGTCGGCGGCCGATGCGCTACGCGAGCTTAACCCGCACATTATCGTAGATACCATCGCAAAACGTCTTGATGATACCGCGTTAGAGAGCCTGATTACGGAGCACACTATTGTTGTCGATGCATCAGATAACGTTGATACGCGCAATCAACTTAACCGCCTATGTTTTGCGGCCAAAACACCGCTAGTTTCAGGCGCGGCCATTCGCATGGAAGGCCAAGTGAGTGTGTTTACTTATGATGACCCAGCGCAACCATGTTACCAGTGCTTAAGTGCCCTCTTCGGCAGCGGTGCGTTAAGTTGTGTCGAAGCCGGAGTCATGGCTCCTGTTGTGGGTATTGTTGGCGCAGTACAAGCGATGGAAGCGATTAAAGTGATTGCTGATTACGGCCAACCAAAGAAAGGCAAAATTCTGATTTTGGACGCGCTCAGCATGTCTTGGCGAGAAATGAATCTGATGAAAATGCCCACCTGTCCGGTTTGTAGTTAGTTCTAAACCTCTAATCATTCCCAAAAAGCCCAACTCAATGTTGGGCTTTTTCTCATTTTGACAATCAGATTTACAACCCTTCTTCTTACAAATATTAAATCAATAAAATTCAACAACTTAAAACTTGGCACATTCCTTTCATTGCATATATCACGAACCAATGAGAGGGCGAATTATGAAAAGGACATCACTACTACTTGGGTCTCTAATAGCGAGCGCTTACGCACAAGCGGCGCCATTTGATACGTGCCCAAGCCAAGCATACCTGTTCCAATCAACCCCGGTTCAAATCTATGGCGTCAATTTGGTTACAGGCTCTACGACTCTTTTAGAGGACGACACAGGTTTGGCTTCGGGCATCAACGGTGTAGGCTTTAACTTCACTGACCGTTATATCTACGGCTACGACACCACAAACAAAAAGATTGTTCGTCTTGGTAAAGACTTCCAAGCAGAGACGCTTGATGTTTCGGGCCTTCCTACCGACCACACGTTTTACGTAGGTGACGTTTACAACCACGTCTACTACTTGTACCGCAAAGGCAAAGGACTTTTCTCCATTGACCTTTCTCCGCTCGATTCTGATCCAAATGCGACATTGAGCATCGTGAAAATCAGCTCAACAGCGACAGTGAACCTAACCGACTTTGCATTCCATCCAGGTGATGGCTCCCTTTACGGCATCGACAACAACTCTGGTGTGCTATATCAGTTCAACCCATCAAATGGTAGCGCAACTGCGATAGGTGACACAGGTGAGAAAGGCACATTTGGTGCTGGCTACTTCGATGTAAACGGCAACTACTACGTGTCACGTAACCAAGATGGCAAAATCTATCGCGTTGACCTTTCGGAAGGTAACGCAGCCAATATCGCAGCAGGTATCGTTCCTGCGGTTGAGTTTGTATCCAACGGTCCAAGCTCAAGCCAAAATGACGGTGCACGTTGTGCAAATGCTCCCGTGATTGACGAAGACGAGCCAATTGATTTTGGTGATGCTCCAGACAGCTATCACACCACGCTTGCGTCAAACGGTCCTCGCCACGAAGTGGACGGTGTAACTTGGCTTGGTTCTGTTGCTCCAGATGGTGATGCAGACGGTCAGGCAAACGACAACTCTGTTGGCACCGCTGATGAAGATGGTGTTGGTTTTGTATCCGCACTTGACCCAAGCTTAAGTTCAATTGTGAATGTGACGGCTTCTACTTCTGGCTACCTATCAGCATGGTTTGACTGGAACCGCGATGGTGACTTTGATGATGAAGGCGAACAAGTCTTTACTGACCAATTACTGTCTGCGGGTAATAATCCCCTACCGTTTGTCGTTTCAACCGCTGCAACGGAAGGTTCAAGCTGGAGTCGATTCCGCTTTAGCCAACAAACCGGATTAAACTACGATGGTGGTTCGACATCTGGTGAGGTGGAAGATTACCCAATTACCATCACTGGTAATGGCTACTCAGTGGAATATTTCCCGAGTGCAGAAGATTACGCCACCGTGGCTTATGAAGATAATTGGCCATACACCGCAGACTACGACATGAACGATGTGGTCGTGAAATTCCGCATCACTGAAACCAGTCTTGCTGGTCATGTTGAGAATATCCAGATTACAGGTGACCTAGCGGCCTACGGCGCAAGTTACAAAAATGGCTTCGCAATCCGACTACCGGGTGTATTGAGAAGCTCGATTGAAAACGGATTAACAACGCTATCCTTCAATGGTGTAGAACAAGCATCTAATGGTTTGGAAAGTATTTCTGATGAAGCCATTTTCATCATCAGTGAAGACTTAAGCACACACGCGGCTAGCAGCTGTAGCTACTTCCGTACCGAGTCTGGCTGTGATGATAACGTTTCACTCACCTTTACCTTGAATGTGTACTTCACTGAAGGATCTGACCGTTCAGCCATTCAAGCCATGCCATACGACCCGTTCATCTTCGCAACGCCGGGGACTTACCATGGCGACGGGATTACCTTCCAACCAGGTCGTAAATGGGAAGTTCACTTAGCAGACCAAGCACCAACAGAACAGTTTGATGACCAAAACCTCTTCGGTGTCGGCGTCGATGCAAGTGACCCTGCGCAAGGTGTGTACTTCAAAACAGCAAACAACTTACCTTGGGCACTGTTGATAGTAGAAGATTGGGATTGGCCGCTAGAGCGTGTAGACATGGTCGATGCATACCCTCAATTCCAAACTTGGGCTGAGTCTGGTGGCGAACGAAGCACAGATTGGCACACCGCTCCAACACCTAACAAATGCTACATTCCATAGGGAGATAACATTATGAAAGCACTTATCACAATCATCATGGGATTAGCACTAACAGCTTGTGGCGGTGGCGGCGGAGGTGGTAACAGTACACCACCTTCACCAACCCAAACCACCGTTGCAGAGGAAGACACAACCCAGCAGGAAGAAATAACCGTAGAAGAGACTACCGTAACTGTAGAAAATGCAACCATGCAGGACCTAGTAGTACCGGATGGCTTTAGCTACAACCCAGTGACGGAGGGTACGCTCAATGTAGACATCAGTGGTTTCTCTTCACAACGTGCACACCTAAGCGTGTACAAAGAGTTTGTCGAGAACAGTTCAGGTAACTACGATGCAAAATATCCAAGCAAAGTCGCATCGGTTCCACTCAACAACGGTACAGCAAACGTCGACTTTAATGTTTCTGATAGCCAAGGTAGCCTACTTGTTGAAATTTGGTTCTATGACGGCAGTGACCCAATTCAGAAAGTGATTACTTCTGGAGACAACACTTGGACCATGTAACTAGATAGATTGAAGGCATAGCGAAAGCGACCTTTCATCATAAATCTTCAATCTCAAGCTTAAAAATCGCATCGTTCTTTTGAACATGCGATTTTTTTGTTGTAAAACAGTAAGATTATCCACCTAGCAAACTAAAGACAATGCAAGCACTGATTAGTACTGATGAACTCAATAGCCTTCTCGGCCAACCTAACGTCAAGCTCCTCGACGCTAGTATTGCGTTTCAAATCCCTTCTGAAGGCAAAAAGATTCAAGATAAGTGGATTCCAAATACTTTACGCTTTGATTACGACAATGACTTTTGCTTACCCGGTTCTTCTCTGCCGCATATGATGCCAACAGAAGAAGGCTTCAACCAAAATGCGAAACAACTCGGTTTGAACAACGAAGATTTGATTGTGGTTTACGACAACTCTGGCACTTTAGCCGCGCCAAGAGCTTGGTGGATGTTCAAAGCTATGGGACATGATAATGTTCGAGTCTTAAACGGCGGTCTTCCTGCTTGGATTGAAGCCGGATTTCCTGTCGAAAGTGCCCTATCGCAACCAAGCGAAGAAGGCAACTTTGCGGGCAAGCTCAACCAAAATGCCTTTTTGAGTGCACAAGATGTTCTTGCTCATTCAACCAATAAAAGTGCCAATATCATCGATGCCAGAGCCAAAGCTCGCTTCCTTGGTGAAGTGCCTGAGCCACGAGAAGGTCTACGTAGTGGGCACATTCCAAATTCGGTTTGCTTACCGTTTCAAGAACTCTTGACCAACGGTCACATTAAACCAAATTCAGAGTTGCAACAGATATTTAGCGCACTAACGATAGATAGTGACAATTCGATTATTTTTAGTTGCGGTTCCGGTGTAACCGCATGCATTTTATTACTCGCGGCGTATCAAATTGGTCTGGACAACCTGTCGGTGTACGACGGTTCTTGGACCGAATGGGGTGCAGACCACTCTCTACCTATCGAGTGTTAAGACAAGTGTCTGTTTAACAAAGTATCTTACGTTTATCTAAAGATGATGTGTTCCAATAAACTAAACGCAGCTTCTAAACCAAACTTGTCATTTCGAAATAGAAACTGGCTATGAGTGATTTGTCCCTCCTCATAGCCTGACTACATCAAAAGCCGACTATTTCCGTTAGCGTTCAGATGTCGCGTTACCGTGCATTTGCTCATCTAAGTTGAGCACGGTTAATGCGTTGCTAACGCTCGTGGCGATCACGTCTATCGCTCCAGTTCTTAATGCTCCGAGTAGAGCGAGTGGCTTGCTGTTCTCAGCTGCGATCGCAATAACTTCCGAGATCGGCCGAAACTCTTCAATACCAAGTCCAATTACTCGGTCACTCATTACCGTGTTCGCTACATTACCGTGAATATCAAAGAAGTCATAACCTGCAAAATCCCCTACCACACCTTGTTGAAGTCTCGACTGAACCACTTCATCAGGCGTAAACCAACCTAAGTCGACCATGTAACTGTTTTCGCTCATGTCACCAATACCAACCAAAGCAACATCGGCTTTACGTGCTAGGTCGAGCGTTTGTTTCACGGTTGCATTTTGCATGAAGGCCAACTTCTGTTCTCTATTTTCTGCGTATGCCGGCGCATAAAGGGTTTCAGAGGTCCCCCCATATTTCTTCGCCAACTGACGACAAATATGGTCGGCGTTATACATACCGCCACGCGGGTGAATACCACCAATACCACACACAAATTTACAGTCACGCGGCGTAATAACACCAATATGGTGAGCGACAGACGACACGTTGCGCCCTTGTCCGACCGTCACCACCATGCCGTTTTTGAGCGTGCTAGTGAGATAATTGGACACCAATCCCGATACCTGTAGTCGTTGCGCTTCTTCATTCGGTTGATCAAGAGCAACAAGCGCGCGCTTAACGCCGAATCGCTCGATCAAACGTTGTTCAATCTTGGCGCTGAACACCGGATGGTATTTAACGGTAATTTCAACAATGCCTTCATCACGCGCCTGCTTGAGCATTCGCCCGACCTTTGCGCGTGATATGGCAAATTTTCTCGATATCTCTTCCTGAGTCGCACCGTCTTGATAATACGCGACGGAAATCTCTGTCAACAAATCCGTGTTTTCAATGGAAATATCTTGATTAGAACTGCTCATGGTTTCTCTCGCCCTTTAAGAGGATCGATATTGTATGCAATAAGTGAACATATGCTCATTGACTTAGCATATGTTCTTTATCAATTTAAACGCTACATTTGCTCATCGCAATAACATTTTCTCACTACAATTTTTTACCCTCTTGGACAACGCTCAAGCTTTGAACAATAAGGGCAAACGTTTATTTGGGTTAACCACTAAACACACAGTAAAAAAACGTTGATGAAGTTCACTATAAGTCCATTTCAGCGATTGACTTTCAGCATAGATAGGATAAATATGGACACATCATTTACTCAGCTATCGATCAAATGTTCATAGCATTTGTTCGGTAACGAAATTTTCCGTAGTTGGCTGAGCAGATGTCTCATTAAATGCGATGAGACGGTTAGCTAACTCGCTTGCAAATGCACAAGCTGTGATAACAAAAATCACGCTTAAGCCCATTTAAATAGGATGATCGATTATGAGCAACAAGTTAGAGCAACTTCGTAAACTAACGACTGTAGTAGCAGACACTGGCGAGATTGATGCAATTAAAAAGTATCAGCCAGAAGACGCAACAACTAACCCTTCTCTTATCCTTAAAGCCGCTCAAATCGCAGAGTACGCACCTCTAATCGATGCTTCAATCGAATACGCTAAAGCACAGAGCAACGACAAAGCTCAACAAGTTCAAGATACTTGTGACATGCTTGCAGTAAACATCGGTAAAGAAATCCTAAAAACTATCCCAGGTCGTATCTCTACAGAAGTAGACGCTCGTCTATCTTACGATATGGAAGGCAGCGTAGCGAAAGCTCGTCAACTAGTGAAAATGTACAACGATGCTGGCATCACTAACGACCGTATCCTTATCAAACTGGCTTCAACTTGGGAAGGCATTCGCGCAGCTGAGATCCTAGAAAAAGAAGGCATCAACTGTAACCTAACGCTTCTATTCTCGTTCGCTCAAGCACGTGCTTGTGCAGAAGCGGGTGTATTCCTAATCTCGCCATTCGTTGGTCGTATCATGGACTGGTACAAAGCGAAAGAAGGCCGTGACTTCGAAGCTCAAGAAGATCCAGGCGTACTATCTGTAACTAAGATCTACAACTACTACAAAGAATACGGCTACAAAACTGTAGTTATGGGCGCAAGCTTCCGTAATATCGGTGAGATCTTAGAACTAGCTGGTTGTGACCGTCTAACTATCGCTCCTGCTCTACTTGCAGAACTAGAAGCAGCTGAAGGTGAAGTAGTTGAGAAACTAGTTGATTCTAAAGGCGCAGCTGAGCGTCCAGCACCAATGACTCACGCTGAATTCCTATGGGAACATAACCAAGACCCAATGGCTGTTGAGAAGCTGGCTGAAGGTATCCGCAACTTCGCCGTTGACCAAGGCAAACTAGAAGCGATGATCGAAGCTAAGCTTTAATTGCTTACCAAAAGCGAGTAGCCCGTCTACTCGCTTTTACCATCAGCACTATTTTCAAAAAATTCTATTTGAACTTGTTTCGGCGAGTTCCCTCTATTTAAATCAAATATCGAGAAGTAATCACTATGGATCGTAAACATCTAGCAAATGCAATCCGTGCGCTAAGCATGGATGGTGTTCAACAAGCTAACTCTGGTCACCCAGGTGCACCTATGGGTATGGCTGACATCGCTGAAGTTCTTTGGCGCTCTCATCTAAACCACAACCCATCAAACCCTGAGTGGGCAGACCGCGACCGTTTCGTACTGTCTAACGGCCACGGCTCAATGCTGATTTACTCTCTACTGCACCTTGCAGGTTACGAGTTGTCTATCGACGATCTGAGAAACTTCCGTCAGCTTCACTCTAAAACTCCTGGTCACCCAGAGTATGGTTACGCGCCAGGTATCGAGACCACAACGGGTCCGCTAGGTCAAGGCATCACTAACGCGGTTGGTATGGCTCTAGCTGAAAAAGCGCTAGCAGCGCAATTCAACAAAGAAGGCCACGACATCGTTGACCACTTCACTTACGTGTTCATGGGCGACGGCTGTCTGATGGAAGGTATTTCGCACGAGGCATGCTCTCTTGCAGGTACTCTTGGTCTAGGCAAGCTGATCGCATTCTGGGATGACAACGGCATCTCTATCGACGGTCACGTTGAAGGTTGGTTCTCTGACGACACACCTAAGCGTTTCGAAGCTTACGGTTGGCACGTAATCCCAGCAGTAGATGGCCATGATTCTGAAGCAATCAACGCAGCGATTGAAGCTGCAAAAGCGGATCCTCGCCCTACTCTAATCTGTACTAAGACTATCATCGGTTTTGGTTCACCAAACAAATCTGGTTCACACGACTGTCACGGTGCACCACTAGGCGCTGAAGAAATTGCAGCAACACGCAAAGAACTAGGTTGGGAGCACGGTCCTTTTGAAATTCCGCAAGAAGTCTACGCAGAATGGTCAGCGAAAGAAACAGGCGCAGCTAAGGAAGCAGCGTGGAACGAGAAATTTGCAGCTTATGAAGCAGCGTACCCTGAGCTGGCAGCTGAATTTAAACGCCGCGTAAACGGTGAGCTTCCTGCACAGTGGGAAGAAAAAGCAAGCCAAATCATTGCTGATCTTCAAGCTAACCCAGCAAACATCGCATCACGTAAAGCGTCTCAAAATGCTCTAGAAGCATTTGGTGCTCTACTACCAGAGTTCATGGGTGGCTCTGCTGACCTAGCACCTTCTAACCTAACCATGTGGTCTGGTTCTAAGTCTCTAGAAGCAAGCGACTTCTCTGGTAACTACATCCACTACGGCGTACGTGAATTCGGTATGACAGCGATCATGAACGGTATCGCGCTACACGGTGGTTTCGTTCCTTACGGCGCAACATTCCTAATGTTCATGGAGTACGCACGTAACGCAATGCGTATGGCTGCGCTGATGAAAATTCAGAACATCCAAGTGTACACGCATGACTCTATCGGTCTTGGCGAAGATGGTCCAACTCACCAACCAGTTGAGCAAATGGCATCGCTACGCCTAACACCAAACATGAGCACATGGCGTCCATGTGACCAAGTTGAGTCCGCTGTAGCTTGGAAACTAGCGATTGAACGTAAAGATGCACCGACAGCACTTATCTTCTCTCGTCAAAACCTTGCGCAACAAGAGCGCACAGCAGAACAAGTAGCAGACATCGCGAAAGGTGCTTACATTCTGAAAGATTGCGAAGGCAAGCCAGAGCTAATCCTTATCGCAACAGGTTCTGAAGTTGAACTAGCAGTAGAAGCAGCAGCACAGCTAACTGCTGAAGGTAAGAAAGTACGCGTTGTTTCAATGCCATCAACAGACGCATTCGACAAACAAGACGCCGCTTACCGTGAAGCTGTACTGCCATCAGACGTAACAGCACGTATCGCAATTGAAGCAGGTATTGCTGACTTCTGGTACAAGTACGTAGGCTTCGACGGTCGCATCATCGGTATGACTTCATTCGGTGAATCTGCACCAGCTGGCGAACTATTCAAAATGTTTGGCTTCACGACTGAAAACGTAGTGAACACAGCAAAAGAGCTACTCGCGTAATTGCAGTAAAAAGATAGTCAGTTTTCTCTATTGCGAATGTGAAAACTGAAAAGCCCCACCAGCAATGGCGGGGCTTTCTTTTATCTGGCTCCTATTCGTATAAACGCAGCCAGGACATAAACATCACAACTTTCGTTACGACTATTTGTCTTCAAATCGAAGTGCGAGCTGATAGAAATCTTGTACTTGGTCTTTCAACTGTCGGCTGTTTTGTTCAACTGAATGTGTTGCTGCCAAGTTTTGTTCTGCGGTCGAAGCGATAGAATGAATGTGCTGGTTTACATCACTAGATAGCTTTAACTGGTTATTCGCCGCTTCTGCTACATCAACCATCAGCCCACTCATGGTTTGCATCATCTGTTCAACTTCAGACAAACGCAACGCACTTTGTTCTGCTACTTGAGAACAGGCATCGGTTTGCTCTTTGTTTGCCAGAATATCTTTCTGCCAACTTTGAATCGTTGCCAACATAGTGGAGATAGAAGCTTGGATTTGTTCAGTTGCATTGGATGTACGCCCAGAAAGCGCGCGGACCTCATCAGCTACAACAGCAAAACCACGACCTTGCTCCCCTGCCCTTGCTGCTTCAATCGCCGCGTTAAGTGCCAGTAAATTGGTTTGCTCTGCGATCCCACCAATCTCTTCCATCAAATGGTTCACCTTCTGCGCCTGATCACTCAGTTGATACGTCGTTTCCGTCGCTTTTTCAGCTTGAAGGCTTAATTGCGCTAGATTGGTGTGCGTTTGATCGATGGTCTCCTTCGCCATCAAGCATGACTTCAATGTATCATCAATCAACATATGGGCATCATTGGTACTCGAAGAAACCGAATTTGCCGACAACTCCACCTCTTGGGTAGCATCTCGCACACGATGAATATCGGTATTTTGCTGATTTAATGCAGCCGAGACTTCTGCCGTTGTTTGACTAAGCTCTTCGGCGCAATGCTGCAAAGGCAATGCGGAGTCAGTCATTCTTCCTAACACGGTTCGAATTCTTGCGGATAGCATTTTGATATGGAAATCGGCAATCGAAAATGCCGTGTTACCAGAATAGATCAAGCGACTTACGCTGTCATATTGCTTTTGTAACTTTTTAAGTTGCTGAGGTGTATCAATTAACTCTTGGCGGAATAACAGAGCTAGAACACTTGCAGGTAACGCACTTGCAAGCCAAGCCAACGGCCCTTCAACAGACAACGCATATGCGGTTGCAGGTGCGGTTAGTGCACCAAGTAGAATCGCATAGCGAATGGTTTCATTGATTTTCAACGACCAAGTTCGGCCAGACTTCTCTGCAGCACGCATGCTTTTGTAGGCTTTTGTCGCAATATCAACCCACTCTCGCTTTGGTTTCACGCGCACTGATTGATACCCAACAACATGGTTGTCTTCGTAGATAGGGGTGACATAAGCATCAACCCAATAGTAACCGCCAGACTTAGTGGCATTCTTAACCATTCCACGCCAGGCTTTACCTTGTTTAAGGCGTGCCCACATATCACCGAAAGCGGCTTTAGGCATATCTTTATGACGAACTATATTATGGTTCTGACCGACAAGTTCTTCGTGAGTGTATTCAGCAACGCGGCAAAAGGCTTCATTACAATATGTAATAACACCTTGTAAGTTCGTTGTTGAGACGAGTTCCTCAGACTCCCTCACGAGAGTTTCTTGAGCTTTATGAGAAATATTGGCTGACATAGACGAAACTTCTTTAGTTTTTATTGATTTTCGGCAAGATATATACAGGATTTTTATTTTTATTACAAAAAGTTAGATAAAAAGTCTTATCAAATCGACATTTTTATTGTGGGAATTCACATTATCGATAAAAACATAAAGAGGAGATTGTTGATTTGAGCTAATAAACAAACCCGACACGATAGGCCGGGTTATATATTAAGACTTAATTAAGCGGTTTGTGATTCTGGCTTTTTATTCGTTTTTAACGCAAACATCGCGATAACGAGTAACACAAATGGAAGAACATACAGATTAAGATTCTGCCAACCTACGGTAGACTCAAGCCAACCAGATAGTAATGCGGTGATGGTGACACAACTGAACACGAAGAATTCATTAAACGCTTGAGCCTTGCTTCTGTTTTTCGCTTCATAGCTTTGACTAAACAGCCCGGTTGCTGCGATAAACATAAAGTTCCACCCTATTCCTAACAGGATTAAAGCAAGACTAAAATGCCATATAGACACTCCATGTATATTAATTCCAATACAAGCAACAAATAGCAACCCACCCGCCAAAATCATATTCTTAGCGCCAAACCGCTCTATCAGACGGCCCGTGACAAACGCAGGTGCAAACATACCCAACACGTGCCATTCGATCACTCCCGCCGCTTTATCAAAATCAAAGCCACAACCAATCATCGCTAAAGGAGTTGCTGTCATTAAAATGTTCATCACCGCGTACGCAACCATTGCCGCGATAACGGCCAGCATGAAATTAGGTCGACGAATAATCAGTCTCAGCTTATCCGCCTTAGCGTGTAGCGCCTGCGTGTGTGCAGGTGGAAAACGAATGGTTTGTAGCACAACCAACGCGGTTATATAAAGCACGACAAGCACAGCAAATGCACTAATGTATAAGCCATCATCTGACCACTGCTGCGAGTACACGGCCAGATTAGGCCCAAGGATCGCCGCTAACACCCCACCCGCCATAGATATCGAAATCGCCCTATGCCTTGCCGACTCTTCACACACTTCAATGGCAGCAAACCTGTATAGAGTACCGAAACCTATACCAACACCAAGCAAAAACGTAGACATGCAGAACAGATAGAAGTTTTGTTGACTTAATGCATACGTCGCTAGACTAGCACCCAAAATGCCAATGACATTACCAAGGCTAAAACCAAGGCGACGCCCTAACTTGCCCATAATTAGCGACGCAGGAATTGTCGCGGCCATCAGTCCCAAAAACTGCAGTGCAACTGGTAATGTGATAAAACTTGATGACGGCGCAAGTGTTTTGCCAATAAGGGCAATAACAGATATGAGTAAAATATTCCCTGTCATTAATAAGGCTTGGCAGAGGGATAGAAGCCATACATTACGATTCAATTCCAAATTCCTTTTGGTTACAACGTATACAGATAACATATAGGAAAGCAGAAACAATAGAAAGATATGAGAGTAATTCTCAACAAAAAGAGCCAGAGGCATAGTACCTCTGGCTCTTCACTATTCACTTTTCGCTTTTAAAAAGTTTTTCTGTTGAGCTTACTTGTTGCGGCGCGCTTTTACTGCATCAGAAAGCTGACGAAGTACCGTTTCCGTATCTTCCCAACCAATACATGCATCAGTAATCGACTGACCATAAGTGGCTGCTTTGCCATCCACTAAGTCTTGGCGACCTTCAACTAAATGAGACTCGATCATCACACCAAAAATGGCTTCTTCGCCAGCAGAGATTTGTTCGGATACATCATCAGACACCAGCATTTGACGCTTGAACTGCTTCGAGCTGTTAGCATGGCTAAAATCAATCATCACTTTTTTCGGCAGACCTGCGGTGTCCAGCTCATCTTTAATTTGAGCTACATGTGCTGCACTGTAGTTTGGTTCTTTACCGCCACGTAGAATAATATGGCAGTCTGGATTACCAGCGGTTTCTACGATCGCGGAATGACCGTATTTTGTTACTGAAAGGAAGTGATGGGAAGCGCTTGCAGAACGAATCGCGTCGCTCGCTATTTTAATATTCCCGTCTGTACCGTTTTTGAAACCTACAGGACAAGAAAGACCAGAAGCTAGCTCGCGGTGAACCTGAGATTCTGTCGTACGAGCACCGATAGCGCCCCAACTGATCAAATCCGCCACGTACTGAGGTGTGATCATATCTAAGAATTCACTTGCCGTTGGCAAGCCCATATCGGTTAGATCAAGAAGAAGTTTACGTCCGATACGTAGACCATCATTTAGCTTATAGGTGTCATTTAAGTAAGGGTCATTGATAAGGCCTTTCCAACCAACGGTCGTACGCGGCTTTTCAAAATAAACTCGCATAACAACCTCAAGCTGCTCGCCCAGTTCATCACGTAATACTTTTAGCTTTTTACCGTACTCAACCGCGGCAGCCGGATCGTGAATAGAACACGGGCCAACGATCACGAGTAATCGATCGTCTTTTCCTTCAAGAATATTGTGAATGGCGTTACGGCAATCAAAAGTGGTCGAAGAAGCGGTTTCAGTCGCTGGGAACTTCTCTAATACTGCAACAGGTGGCAATAACTCTTTTACTCTATTTATTCTTACATCATCAGTTTGAAACATTACTTCTACTTCCTGGTTTTATTTCCGACCCCATTTTTACCAACTGAACTCATTGCAACATTGTTCACAAAGCGAGCAGCATCAAGGGCTGTGGTCATTTTCTGTCTAGCGTTTAAGTAACTTATCGGCTTAGGCGTAGACTTGCAATCAGTTTTTGCAAATAAATGCAAATAAAAGACACCTGTTAACTACTGCGCACAATGTAAAGTAAAGTTTACGAAAAAAAGTTCAAAATAATCATCAATTTTCTTATGCACCAAAAAATCTTTACTACAATGTAAGAAATATCAGAAGTTTGTGAGGTATTTTTGGGTAGTAAATGTTGATCAAGTTCAAATATATTGTTGCTTGATATGAAATGATTAGAATATTAAACTAATTTCTTATAAACGCTGGTTTTTTCTAATTTTTTGATAAAACGAAGTAGAAGTTAATATGCAATCAATACAAGGAAACATTATGAACAAAGTAGCAATTGCAGTAGCAGCAGTGGTAGCTGGTAGTAGCGCGCTTTTAAACTCTGCTCAAGCTGAAATGTACATCGGGGGCAAAGTGGGCATGACTACACTTGACGACGCTTGCTATCTAAATAGCCCTTGTGATGATGAAGCGTTTGGTGCAGGACTACATATCGGTTATGACTTTACCGATATCATCGGGCTAGAGTACGGCGTAGACTTCTTAGGCGACTACAAAGCTAACTCGATGTCAGGGGCTAACACGGTTAATACGATTGACGGCAATCTAACGGCTTTAACACTTGCACCTAAATTCAACTGGCACTTAAACGACTCTTGGAATCTGTTTGCTAAGATCGGTGGTGCTTACATGATGTCTGATGACGAAACAGACTTTGTCCCAACAGGTTCTTTGGGTGCTGAATACTCGATCGATAGAAACTGGAGTGTTCGCGCTGAATACCAACGTTACCAAGACATGTCTGACGACGTGTGGGACGACATGGATGCTAACTTCTTTGGTATCGGTGTTAACTACAAATTCGCAGCAGCTCCAGTTGTTGCAGCAGTTGTAACGGAAGAAGTGATCGAGCCAGATCCAGAACCAGTGATGATGAGCAAGGTGCACAAAGAAGAGTACGGTACAGGTACGTTTGAATTCGATAGTGCTAAGTTAACAGAGTCCGTTTCTGAACGTCTGGACAACTTTGTTTCATTCTTGAACGAATATCCTCAAGCTCAAGTAGAGATTACTGGTTACACGGATAGCTCAGGCCCTGCGGCATACAACCAAAAACTGTCTGAGCGTCGTGCTCAATCTGTTGCTGATTACCTAACCGCAGCTGGCATTGGTTCAGATCGTTTGACAGTTAAAGGTATGGGTGAAGAAAACCCAGTTGCTGACAACAGCACTCGCGAAGGTCGTGAGAAAAACCGTCGCGTAGAAGTTGTGGTACCTTCATTTGAATACCAAGAGCTAGTTCAACCAGAATAAGCATCTATGATTCATGATCGATGATGTGGTAAAAATTAATGGGGTGCATTTGCACCCCATTTTGATCTCATATTAAGGGATATTGCCACTATGGTTTTGGGAAAAAGATCAACTCATTATCTTGCACCATAACGCAATCCATACCAGCTGCATGCGCCGCTCGCTTCCCCAACTCAGTATCCTCGAACACAAGACACTGTGACGCCTCCAAGTCGAGTTGTTCCGCGGCCACCAAAAAGGTATCTGGAAAGGGTTTATGGTTCTCTACATCACTCGCGGTTACTACAACATCTAACTTGTCTAATAAACCTGCATGACTTAATAAGCGCATGGCACTTTCTCGTTGGCTGCCAGTCCCGACTGCAATTTTCTTATGGCCTAAATATTCCTCTAACACTATGCTCGTGCAAGGAATAACGTCACCATGAAGCTCCATAGCAGCGAATGTTTCCATTTTAAATGTCGCGACAGTTTTAGGATCTAACGAAAGCTCATGCACACGATTTAGTTCCTCAACAATTTTAAAGCTCGGCATCCCTCCCAAACTGTGAAACCATTCCTGGCAAAACGGAAAATCAAAACGCTCAGCAGTTGCTTGCCAAGCTGCCAAGTGGGCTGGCATGGTATCGATTAGAGTACCATCCATATCAAATATGAATCCCTCATAGGGTCTAAAATCAATCGTGCTCATGTCTTTTCTTCTATTTGTGCATCTGTAATGTTAATTTATCAGCTCTTTCAATCGTCCTTACCGGCATTTACTTATCATGCTCAAAATTTCGAACTCCGTCACAATTCAAGAGTGGGAAATTCAATTATCCCCAATTAGAGCTCAAGGAAATGGTGGCCAGAACGTTAACAAGGTGGCGTCCGCTATACACCTGCGCTTTGATATCCGGCATTCAAGCTTACCTGACTTTTACAAAGAGCGATTACTTGCACTTTCTGATAGTCGTATAAGTAAAGATGGCGTGATCATCATCAAAGCGCAACAATTTCGGACACAAGAACAAAATAAGGAAGACGCCCTAAATCGGCTTCAAGCATTGATAAAAGCTGCCGCTTTACAGGAGAAGAAGCGTATTAAAACGAAACCAACCCGCGCTTCTCAACGCCGACGACTTGATACAAAAAACAAGCACGGAGCGAAAAAACAGCAACGTAAAAAAGTGCTGTATTAGTGCATGTCGTTTTCTCGACATGTTAGTTGAACAACGTTTGCTAGCCCTTGGAAATCTCATTGGATTTCTCTTTTTAGTTACTTATTCAGGAAACAACAATATGACTATTAGGCAAAAACTCTACTTCCTCGGAGTTATCGCCATTTTAGGCATCGTGGCCCTTTTGGGTACGTCATCCCATTTTGAAAATAAGAGCAATGATCTTAATCACGCCATCAAACTCGTTGGTGATCTAGAAATACGCTTACTCAACTTACGCAGAAATGAAAAAGATTTCCTACTACGTAGTAGTGACAAATATCTAAATAAGTTTGACGCCAATGTTGACAAGTTTATAGACACAGAAAAAGAGCTTGCGAACATACTCAAGAGTAATGAATTACCTTCCAGTCAACAATTTAAGCAAGACTTGCTCGCATACCAAAGGGGCTTTCAGAATCTGGTCAGCGCTTACCAACGATACGGGCTTGATTCAAAGAGTGGGCTTCTCGCTGGTTACGAACAAGCACTATTAGAAGCAAAACAACGTTCAGACCACCAGCAGTTATTGGCATTAGTCCGTTTTGACTCTGCAGTAAAAGCAGGACTATTCAATAGTGACTTGCTTGAGGGGCAATATGCTCCGGAGCTTATCAAAACAGGTAAGCAATTGGCGGCCCAAAAGCAAGTTGTTGGGGTTGCTTATGACAAAGGCCTACTCGGTGAAACTCGCGCATTATCCCATGCCGTAGAAGAGCAATTTGAAACCTTTTCCACAGCCCTTAGCTCTGCTGCCGCACAACGTGATGAACAAATGTCGACCATCAAGCAGGTCATTACAGCTCTGATCTTAGTCGTTATTTTCGCATTGATTTGGCAAATTTCACGTTCAATCAATACGCGAGTGAATAGCTTACTTGGCACCATTCGAAGTATCAGCGAAACGAACAACATGGGACTTCGATCTGATTTGAAAGGTCAAGACGAGTTATTTGATATCAGTCATCACCTCAATGACCTATTGGATAAGCTTGAGCATCTAATTAGTAGTACCCAAGAAAAATCGGCGCAACTCACTGCAAGTACCGATAATATGCATCGTGAGTTAGAAGGCGTTATGGAGCAATTCCACACGCAAACTGACCACACAGCATCAATGGCGACGGCAGTTCAGCAAATGGTTGCCACAATAGGTGAAATCTCTGAAAGCACATCAGTTGCGGTAGAAGGCGTACATCAGGCAGCGAATAATGCCGAACAAGGTCGAGGAGTTGTTGAGGCGACGGTAACCAACATCGGTCAACTAACCACGATTTTATCAAACAGCCAGCAGTCGATTGGCTCGCTGAATCAGCATGTAGATAAAATTGGTGGTGCCGTGAACATCATCCAAGAAATTGCAGAGCAAACCAACCTACTAGCTCTCAACGCAGCAATTGAAGCCGCGCGAGCAGGCGAACAAGGCCGCGGGTTTGCAGTTGTCGCCGATGAAGTACGCGCCCTAGCTAGCCGAACTCATCAATCCACAGAGGAAATCACGCGGGTCGTTGCAGACATTCAAACTCAAATGTCTACAGTTGTTGCTGATATTGATCAATGTAACGATCAAGGGCAACAAACACTTAATGCTTCTGAAAAACTGGATTCTAGCCTACAGCAGATCATCACTGACATGCATTCAATTCAAGGTAATTCGGAGCGCATAGCTTCAGCAATTGAAGAACAAGGTATCGTTATGAACCAAGTTAGCGGTTCAATCACCGAGCTAAACGCAATATCTGAGAATAACATGCAATCCGCTCAGGAATGCTTGCATGAAGTGAACTCTGTCTCTGCTCAAGCTCATGATATGGATGAAGCCGTTGCACAATTCAAAACTGCGCTAAAATAACCCTTTTTCAAAATAGAAAGCCCGAGGCAATCATTGCTTCGGGCTTTTTTCAATTGTCACTTCGTGCTTACTGCGCACTTCGGATGTGATTATTCATCATCAAGAGGAACCAGCTTGGTGTTGCCACCATGAACTTTCTCACGCTGTCTTTGCACCAGAGCGTAGAAGCCTGGGATCAAGAATGTACCTGCTAGAAGCACACACAATAGACCACCAATCAGCGACACGCCGAGTGAGTTTTGACTCACGTGCCCCGCGCCAGCGGCAAAGATAAGCGGGAAGATACCCAGAATAAATGACCAAGATGTCATATTCACAGCGCGGAAACGTAAAGTGCCTCCTTTAACCGCTGCACTATCGATATCAGCATCTTTTTCTTCTCGCTCTTGCTTGGCGAACTCCACAATCAAAATTGCGTTTTTCGCCGCCAAGGCTATGAGCAAGACAAGACCAATTTGGGCATACAAGTTAAGCGGCGTGCCAGTTAGATTCAACGCAAGGAAGGAACCTAACGTTGCTACTGGGACCACCAAAATAATAGCCAGTGGAATACTCCAACTCTCATACTGAGCCACCATAAACAAGTAAATGAAGATCAAAGCCAGCGCAAACGCATAAATGGCTTGGTTACCCGCGAGCACTTCCTGATAAGCCATACCTGTCCATTCATACGTGTACCCTTGCGGAAGAACTTCAGCAGCAACGCGTTCCATTGCTGCAATCGCATCACCACTAGAGTAACCCGGAGCTGGTTGGCCTTGAATGATAGCACTGCGGTACATGTTGTAACGCCACGCCACATCAGGCTCAAACACTTGCTCGTAGCTCACTAGCGTACTTAACGGGACCATATCACCGTTCGAAGAACGAACATGGAAACGCTCTAGATCTTCCATGCTGCTACGGTGCTGGCTATCAGCTTGCATGGTTACGCGGAAGTTCTTACCAAACATGGTGAAGTCATTCACATAAAGCGAACCTAAGTTGCCTTGCAAGGTTTGGAAAATAGACGACAGCGAAATACCTAATTGCTGCGCTTTCTCACGATCGATATCAACGTAGTAGTGCGGAACATTCGCGCGGAACGTGCTAAACGTGTAGGCAATTTCAGGCGCTTGGTTAGCCGCTTGGATCATTTCTCCCATGACCATCGACAAGTCGGTACGACTTCGCCCTAGCGTGTCTTCAAGCACAAACTCAAAACCAGACGCAGCGCCCATACCTGGAACCGCCGGTGGTCCCATCGCAAAAACAACCGCTTGAGGTAACTCTGTCGCCGCTCGCCCGTTAATACGTGCCGCGATAGCATTAGCAGAGTGCTCTCCTTGCAGCGAGTTACGAGTATCCCAGTCATGCAATTTGATAAATACAGAAGCACCGTTTGATGCTGCTGCGCCTGTCATAAACGAGTAACCGTTCGCAACCGTCACACCATCCACACCAGGCTCTTCACCGATCATTTTCATTAAATCATTGGTGACTTCTTCAGTACGTGATAAAGAGGCTGAATCTGGTAGCTGTACGTTAACCAGCAAAATGCCTTTATCTTCTTGAGGAACAAACGCTGTAGAGGTGGTTTTCGCAAAGAAAGTGACCGCTGCAATAGCAACTATAAAGAACGTCACGAGCAGTAAAGACTTCTTCACCAAGAAACCAGCGATCTGGCCATAACGCGTAGTGATGCGCTCTAAGCCTCGGTTGAAAGCCTGGAACCAGTTAGCGGTATTGCCCCCACCCTGCTTCAATACCAGAGAACAAAGTGCTGGAGACAGTGTCAATGCATTGATGGATGAAATCACAACCGAAATACAGATGGTCAAAGCGAACTGGCGATACATGATACCGGTGATACCTGGCAGCATGGCGACGGGTATGAATACCGCAAGTAGAACCAAGGTCGACGTGATGATTGGTCCCGTTACTTCTTTCATCGCTAGCAACGTCGCTTTACGCGGTGAGATGGTTGGGTCTTTCGCCATGGTAGTATCGACGTTTTCGATAACCAGAATCGCATCGTCCACCACGATACCAATCGCAAGGATCAAGCCAAACAAAGTAACCGTATTAATGGTGAAGCCCGTTGCCTGCATGATGGCAAACGTACCAATCAGAGAAACGGGGATCGCGACAACAGGAATCAACGTTGCACGCGCACTACCTAAGAACAAGTAAGTTACAGCAATCACCAATAGAATCGCTTCAATCAGTGTTTTTACTACCCCTTTGATCGATTCAGATACGAACACGGTTGTATCGTAGCTGGTCTCGTATTCCATTCCCTCTGGGAAGTTTTTGCTCAAGCCTTCAAGGAGCTCCATGACGGCCTGACCACTTTCTAACGCATTCGCATCCGATTGAAGAGACAACGCAACGATTGACGCGTCCTGGCCACGGAACTTACCGTTACCATCGTAGAACTTTTTGCCTAGTTCAACGCGAGCAACATCTTTCAGATAAACCGTAGAGCCATTGGGATTAGCTCGAAGGACTACGTTCTCAAACTCACTCACGCTTTCCAAGCGACCTTTGGTCACAAGGTTAAACTGAACTTCTTGCGGATTGTTGTATGGTGCTGCACCTACACGCCCTGCCGCAACTTGAACGTTCTGTTCAGCCAAAGCGGCGTATACGTCTGACGTGGTTAGCTTAAGGTTGGCCATTTTTTCAGGATCTAACCAAACACGCATTGCGTATTCGCCACCACCAATCACGTTAACTTCACTGATACCTTTCGCACGAGCCAACTGATCTTTTACATTCAAGTTAATGTAGTTAATCAAGAACTGATCATCGTATTTGCCATCAGGTGAATAGAAGTTAAGTACCATCAGCAAGTCAGGTGAACGCTTTTTCACCGTCACACCAACCATGCGAACTTCTTGAGGCAGTTTTGACTCAATCTGTGACACGCGGTTTTGCACGTTAACTTGCGCCATATCTGGATCGGTGCCAACATCGAACGTGACGTTTAGGCTGTAAGAGCCATCGTTCGCGCTCTTTGAAGACATGTATATCATATCCTCAACGCCGTTGACTGAGGTCTCTATGGGGTCCGCAATGGCCTGCTCGACAACTTCCGCACTCGCGCCAGTGTAGTAAGCCGAAACGCTTACTGATGGCGGGCTTATCTGTGGATACTCAGCCACTGGCAAAATCGCCAGTGAGATCGCGCCGGCTAGCGTTAATATGATCGAAATAACCAGCGCGAATTTAGGTCTCTGAATAAAGAAACGACTTAACATAGTGCCCCCTACTGCTTATCTTCAGCAGGTGCTTGAAGGCGCACTTCTACACCATTACGCACACGTTGTAGGCCTTGTGTAATAACCGTATCTTCCTGATCGAGCCCTTCTCGAATGATAATGCCTTGTTCAACCTGAGGGCCAAGCTCGACGTTACGACGCTCTGCCACACTTCCCTCAGCCATCACCATCACAAAGTCACCTTCTAAGTCAGTCTGTACGGCACGTCGTGGGATAACAATAACGTCTTTCGTGTTCTTATCTCTCAAGTTCACTTTGATGTGTTGACCCGGAAGTAACTTCTGCTCTGGGTTTGGCACTAGCGCGCGCATAGCAATCGTACCCGTTTTGGTGTCAATACGATTACCTAAGAAATCAAGCTTACCAAGATGCTCAAAAAACTGTCCATTTTCCAGTTCAAGCTGAACTTCAACGCGGTTTGATTCAGCCGAGCCATCACCTTTTACTTGATCCATACCCATAGCTAAACGCTCACGCTCACTCACACTAAATGAGGTATGAACTGGATCTAAACTCACCAGAGTTGTCAGCACGCCAGATGACGGAGAAACCAGATCACCCGTACTCACTTTGGTATCACTAATACGTCCGCTAAAAGGTGCTCGGATTTGAGTATAGGAAAGGTTAACTTCAGCAAGTTTAAGTTGAGCATTTGCCGCTTCTAGCTCTGCTCTCGCACCAAGAAGTGCCGCAGTTAAAGCATCAAACTCAGATTGAGAGATACTACCGCGAGGCAACAAGTTTTTACCTCGAGTATGATCTAATTCGGCTTTTTTTAGCGCCGCTTTAGCTTGTGCAAGTGCGGCTTTAGCACTCGCGACTTGGGCTTCAAAAGAAGATGGCTCGATAGAGTAAAGGAGCTGCCCTTTTTCTACCATTTGCCCCTCTTCAAAGTGACGAGCTTTTAAGTAGCCAGAAATCTGCGCGGTAATATTGGTATCTTCTACTGCTTCAATGCGACCGATATAAGACTTGCTCGGTTGGTAGTCGATAACCGTGACATCCTGAGTCACTACGAGAGGCGCTTGACCTTTCGTTTGGGCATTATTAGCTTCCCCGCATCCAGCGAGGATTGCTGTAGCCGCCATTAGTGCGACAAGTGGTTTCTTTTGCATGTATTTACCGTCTTTATAGAACAGGATATTGTTGAATTCCTATCAACCTTACTCCTTGCTGCCACTGAAAACTTCACTGAAAAGCGCCCAAGGTGTTTCTAAATGTAAACATGAGAAACAAAAGGAAAATAAAGTAATTTAGTTAACAGTGGTATTCAATGAGCAATATACATACAACTCAATCATAACTATTTAATATACGCCTTAGGAGATCGCGAATTTTAGCGTGTGCTTGGAAACACTAACGGGAGTATTGTATTCGGGCGTAAAGTGAGATTCAGTGCTCAAGATAAGAACGTTTTGTGGCTAAAAAGGTAAAAAGTGACGCCTTCATACTCAAGACCCCGATTTTGACTATTTTTTTAATATAAATGGGTTATCATTCAATTAATTCAACGCCTTCGACAGAGAGGATGACTATGATTTCTAAATGGGCGAAACGCTTTTACCAGATGGCAGAACTAGTGGCGTCTTGGAGTAAGGACCCATCAACACAAGTCGGTGCCGTTATTACTAAACAGAATCGCATTGTATCTGTTGGATTTAATGGCTATCCGCATGGTGTTTCTGACAGTGTCGACACCGATGAGCGCGAGTTGAAATACCTTAAAACACTGCACGCGGAAGAGAACGCAATTTTGTTCTCAAAACGTGACTTAGACGGATGTGATATTTGGGTAACGCATTTTCCTTGCCCTAACTGCGCGGCAAAGATCATTCAAACAGGGATCTCACACGTACACTGCCCTGAGCAGTCTGAAGACTTTTTATCTCGCTGGGGAGATAAAATCCAAGTCAGTCAAGATATGTTCGATCAAGCGGGTGTGAAAGTCGACTGGTTACCGCTAGAAGACATTGAAATTGAAGACAAAGACGTGCGCTAGTATCCCATCTTAATAGTTAAATAGCCCAGAGAGATCTGGGCTATTTTGTTATTAAATCTGCAAGAGGTCTCGACGTAGTCTTTTAACTGTGTTTTTTTGCTGTGAGCTCAGCAATTTTGACAATAACGAGTACTGATTTTTCCATCATTTCAACAGAAATAAACTCATGAATTCCGTGGAAGTTAAAACCACCGGTGAAGATATTCGGGCACGGCAAACCCATAAAAGATAAACGAGCACCATCTGTACCACCACGAATAGGTTTTATAATCGGTTCCACATCACACGCTTCCATCGCTTGCTTTGCCAGCTCAATGATATGAGGGTAAGGCTCAACCATTTCTCTCATATTGTAATAGCTGTCTTTTATTTTTAGCTCTACAGAACCATGGCGTAAACCCGTGTTCATTTCATCGACGAGTTTCTGCATAAAGGCTTTTCGATCCTCAAGTCTTTGACGGTCAAAGTCTCTAATAATGTAACCTAGCTCGCTTCGTGCAACGCCCATTTCTGCCGATTTTAGATGGAAGAACCCTTCGTAACCTTCGGTTGTTTCCGGAGTTTGATCTTGGGGCATTTGAACTTGAAATTTCGCAGCCAAGTTCATCGCATTGACCATTTTGCCTTTTGCAGTACCTGGATGAACGCTAACACCATGAAAAATTACATCAGCGTTTGCTGCATTAAAGTTTTCGTATTCCAATTCACCTTGCGGGCCACCATCTATAGTGTATGCCCATTTCGCGCCAAATTTTTTAACATCAAACAAATCTGCACCACGACCGATTTCTTCATCCGGAGTAAAGCCGATACAAATGTCGCCATGTGGAATGTCTGGGTTTTCCAGTAGCAGAGCTACCGCGGAAAGAATCTCTGCGATACCAGCTTTGTTATCCGCGCCAAGTAATGTAGTGCCATCGGTAGTAATAAGATTGTGGCCATGTAGGTGATGTAAATCTGGGTATTGCACGGGAGATAACACTTCATCCCCCAACCCTAATGCAATATCGCCACCCTGGTAATCTTCGATGAATTGCGGCTTTACGTTTTTGCCAGATGCATCCGGCGCGGTATCTATATGGGCAATGAAGCCGATAGGAGGAACCTCATAATCAACATTGGCTGGCAGTTTAGCCATCAAGTAGCCATTTTTATCCAAAGTCACATCACTTAAGCCAAGTTCGATCATCTCTTTTTTAAGTAACTCAGCAAACACAAGCTGACCAGGTGAACTTGGGCAAAGCGTCACATGTGGATTGGATTGGGTATCAAACGTGACGTATCGAAGAAATCTTTCAACTAAATGTTTCATATTTATTCTCATTGTTTTGTACGATGAGGCTTTATCATGCATTGATAAGCTGACGTTGCCTCATCAAACCTCACGCTATGTTACGCTCTTAGTTCAATAAGAATTTGCTTTGAATCATTTTTTGATAAGAAAGGCTTTTGCGCTTTGCTTCCGCTCATTGAAGCATGAATTTAATCTAAAAGTTCCTCAGCCAGTACTCGCCACTCTTTAACCTTTTCACGAAAATGACGCCATTGCTTATCGGTCATCGAACGAGAAACATCTAATGTCAGTTGATCAACCAATGCAAAGTTAGAGTCTATATTCTGAGAAAGCTGCTCACTATAATAACTCTCTGGCTCGAACAAGAGTCGCATAAATATATCTTGATAAGTCACAACATTAGATTTGTTGTCGAACAAGTATTCGAGCTCTTGATATACCGTGGCTCGATAATCTCTCCATAAAGGGCTGTTTAAAATAACTTGCTGAGAAAATGTTTGAGCTAATTGACGCTGATTTCCTGATAGATTCCCCAGCCATTCTTCCATCCACTCTTCAGTGTTATCCAGAATAATTTCACGCACTTCGTCTTCTGTCCTATCGGCATATTTTGCGTTTCGCTCTTGATAATGTTCTTGTACATTACTCAAAAACTCGCGTTCTTGCTCTTTCGTTAATTGCAAACTTAACGCAAAAAGATCTGGTGCTGCTTTGCTGACCACTCTATCATAATGCGCTCGCATTCTATCTCGATTTTGTTGTAAGTAATTTAAGGTGATATCGCTCGCTTTTAATCTCTCAAGGTCTTTTAAATGTTCGATATATAATGGTAACTCCTCTTTCTTGTGCCAGTCTGCCAACAATAATAAACGCTCTTCCACTAGGACTTCTTGTTCCCCTTGCAACGAGACATAGTCCTCTAAGTAATCGAGCACGAACCAATCGATATTGCTGTATAAAAACTTTTTCGCACAACCGGCAAGCAGAAATACGAAACAAAATAGAAGGCCATAACGAAGCGCCTTATTAGATACATCCCTTAGTATCAAGTTTGAAGTGCGACACTTTCTACAGATGCGCATGAATATACTCCAGTGGTATTCTATACCCAAGTC
>NZ_JAWPOP010000209.1:0-937 GCF_033344345.1 Vibrio sp. 1978 | reverse complement strand
TGGATCCATATGTTCGGTCATCGCTTTGACGACGTCATTCCAGTCGCGCGCATTTACCGACTCATCACACACAATCACAAACTTGGTGTACATGAACTGACGCAAGAAGGACCAAACCCCCATCATCACGCGTTTCGCATGACCTGGGTATTGCTTCTTCATGGTTACAACGGCCATGCGATACGAACAACCTTCTGGCGGTAGATAGAAGTCTTCAATCTCTGGGAATTGCTTTTGCAGAATTGGCACGAATACTTCATTCAGTGCCACGCCTAATACCGCTGGCTCATCTGGCGGACGACCAGTATAGGTACTGTGATAAATTGGGTCTTTACGCATGGTGATGTGCGTAATGGTAAAGACGTGATGCTTTTCTTTTTCGTTATAGTAGCCAGTGTGATCGCCGTAAGGGCCTTCATCGGCAAACTCGTTCGGGTCGATGTACCCTTCCATGACGATTTCAGCACTTGCTGGGACTTCCAAATCGTTACTGATGGATTTGACCACTTCGGTTTTACTGCCACGCAGCAAACCAGCAAAGGCATATTCTGATAACGTATCCGGCACTGGCGTCACCGCACCAAGGATAGTGGCAGGGTCGGCACCAAACGCCACGGAAACTGGGAACGGCTTACCCGGGTTGGTTTCCATCCAATCACGCAAATCTAACGCGCCACCACGGTGAGCTAGCCAACGCATGATGATTTTGTTTTTGGCGATTTTTTGTTGGCGGTAGATACCGAGGTTCTGGCGTTTTTTATTCGGCCCTTTGGTGACCGTCAAACCCCACGTTAATAGTGGTGCTACGTCTTCCGCCCAGCAACTCATCACCGGAACTCTATCCAAATCGACTTCGTCACCTTGCCACACAATGTCTTGGCATGGCGCTTTACGCAGTCGCTTGGCTGGCATATTCAACACTTGCTTGAATACTGGC
>NZ_JAWPOP010000208.1:0-941 GCF_033344345.1 Vibrio sp. 1978 | reverse complement strand
TCCACGCCATCAAAGTGGTACCACGTCCAATGAAAGTTTGAGTACTTGTCGTTGCGCCCAGGGAAATCAAACTCTACCCACGCTTCAATCCATTTATCACCAAGTTCAATATTTCGGTTGTTCCAATCTACTCGCTTGGTATCAACCCAAGACTTTCCATCCGCACCACCGCGATGGTTGAACACCACATCGCCATAAATCTGGATATTGTTTTTATGGGCAGTATTGATGGCGCTTAGGTACTGATCTTTGGTGCCATACTTGGTGCGCACCGAACCTTTTTGATCAAACTCTCCCAAATCATACATATCATAAACGCCATAACCGACGTCGTTGCTACCACCAGCACCTTTATAGGCGGGCGGTAACCATAACGCAGTAAAGCCGTTGCCAGATAGTGCCGAAGCGTTGTTTTCAACTTGTGTCCAGAGCGCACCGTCATTTGGCACATACCAATGGAAATACTGCATCATGGTGCCATTTTGTGCCGCCATTACAGGCGAACTGAGCAGCAAAGTTAAGGGTAAAAGTGTAGGTTTAAGGTTGAATGTTTTCATTATTTTTCTCTCACGTTAAGGACTAGAATCCTCCTTTCTGCATATACGCACCAAGCGATACTAACTATGACGCTAGCTAGGTTGCTGCCTGTAATACAAAAAGTTCGGATTACAATCGAAGAGAAACTATCACCAATCACACTATACAATTATTGAGTTGTCTAACATTTATAAAATCAATGATTAGCGCGTTAAAAATATTGAATGGTGATCAAAACATGGGAGACTTTAGGAAAGCGCGAAGGGTTACGAAAAGGTGGACTAAAAACGAAAAAAGCCAGTCATTTAAGACTGGCTTTCGAAATAGTGGAGGCGCCTCCCGGAGTCGAACCGAGGTCCACGGATTTGCAATCCGCTGCATAGCCACTCTGCCAAGGCGCCTTT
>NZ_JAWPOP010000207.1:0-944 GCF_033344345.1 Vibrio sp. 1978 | reverse complement strand
AAACCGGACTCAAACATCGCGTTCCCCTGCTGATACAACATCTCTGCGCGCTTCATGTTTGGTGGCGATTTCACATCGGCATACTCGACCGTTCCCGCCAAACGTAAGCCTTCAGACATGGGCGTCATAATGAACTTTCTGTCGGCAGAACTGATAGGAAACGGCAATGACTCACGCTTGTCATTCATCATGAGATGGTAGCCTCGCTCAGCTTGTATCGGGACATTCACACCGGTTAACTGGCGAACCAAAGCTTTAGAATGAACACCCGCTGCGACCACAATTTTGTCAAAAGACATTCGCCGAGCATTCACCAAGACATCGCCGTTTTTACTTACTGCGTCTACTTCTTCATGGACAAGTGAACCTCCGAGTTTTTCAAATGCATTACTTAGCTCAACGCAGAGTGCATAAGGGTTTATTGTATGTCCTGTTTCTGGAAAAAAGACGCCAAACCGAACCTTTTTGCTGAGTTCAGGAAGCCGACGTTGGATTTCGTTTTGCGTCCAAAGCTCGTACCGAACACCTTGTTCCGCTAACGCATCAAGCGTACTTTGATAACCTTCAAACAAGCTTTCGCTTTCAAACGTCAGCAGTGAACCATCCATCTTAATCAGCCCACTTTTTCCGATCGAATCTAATAGCAGATTCCAACTCTGAACGGCTCGCGTGTTAAGGCTTGTTATCGCCTGCGTGGAAGCTTTTGCCGCTGAAGGTTTCGCTTTCAATAAAAAACGTATCATCCAACCGACGGTATTGGGCAAGTCTTGCCAACGAATAGAAACTGGACTTGTCGAACTCAATAACATCTTAGGTAATTGAGGGATCAAGGCCGGCGTGGCAAGAGGAAAAACTTGCTCGGTTGCGATGTGGCCGGCATTTCCTTTCGAGCAACCGTTGCCCACTCCATTCGGATCAAAAATGGTGACGCGATACCCCTGCTG
>NZ_JAWPOP010000206.1:0-945 GCF_033344345.1 Vibrio sp. 1978 | reverse complement strand
CACTGGCAGTCAAATAACCCTAGTGGCTATTCCCCAGAGTAATTGTAGTCGCGCGTTGCCATCTGCGCTTCTCACGGTTTTGGGAAGCTGAGTTTGAAGAATTTTAAAGAGTTGAGTAAGTAACATGTCGAATGTCGAATTTAACCCAGTGGATCATCCACACCGCCGTTACAACCCTCTGACTGGGCAATGGATTTTGGTTTCACCTCACCGTGCAAAACGCCCTTGGAGCGGCGCAGATGAAAAGCCCGCATTGGATGAGCTACCAAGCTATGACGGTAAATGTTTCCTTTGTCCAACCAACGAACGTATCTCTGGCGATGTTAATCCAGACTACCAAGGCACCTATGTGTTCAATAACGATTTTGCTGCGCTGATGGTGGATTCACCAGATGCACCTGAGTCGGACAACCCATTATTCAAAACTCAGGGGGTACGTGGTTTGAGCCGAGTAATCTGCTTCTCACCGGATCACAGCAAAACGTTGCCAGAACTACCAGTGAATAAAATTCGGGATGTGATTGATACATGGAATGAGCAAATTGAAGAGTTAGGTAAAGATTTCATCTGGGTTCAAGCTTTTGAAAACAAGGGTGAGACCATGGGGTGTTCTCAACCACACCCACACGGGCAGATTTGGGCGAACAGCTTTTTACCTAATGAGATCGAACGTAAAGAGCATAACCTAAAAGCGTATTACCAAGAGAAAGGAAGCAACCTACTGGTTGATTACGTTCAGGCTGAGTTAAAAGACGGCTCACGAATTGTTGTTGAAACCGAACACTGGGTTGCGGTTGTACCTTACTGGGCGGCCTGGCCATTCGAAACCATGTTGCTTCCAAAAACACACATTCGCCGCATGTGTGAGTTGAACGATGAGCAACGAGATGATCTCGCTATGGCTATCAAAAAGTTGACCAGCCGTTACGACAACTTGTTCCAGTG
>NZ_JAWPOP010000205.1:0-946 GCF_033344345.1 Vibrio sp. 1978 | reverse complement strand
GGGTGGTTTAAACCTGACAGCACTCTCTGAAAGCATGGCAGAATTAAGTGCGAAAGTTGAGCAGCGTTTGGCTGAACATTCGAAAGAGGTGGAGCAACAAGCGGAAGACTTATGTGAATCTCTGGACAATATGGCAGGGCAAGAAGACGATTTGTTGAAGAAAATTCCTGAGTTGAAAGACTATCGAGTCTTTACCATTTGATGAATCGCTTCGCGTAGAAACAACATCTAAAAATACAAAGAAAGAGAGCGCCGTGTGGCGCTCTCTTTTCGTTTTAGTGGTTCCATCTTTTGGTCGAGTTGCGAGGGTTTGACCAAACGCACCTAACCGGCTTAAAGGCGCTTATTGCGCGTTCATCTGAGTTAACTTATCACCAACAGGTTTTGAGAAGTTAAAGCCATCATGCTGATCCCAGTTGATAGACCACGTCATTACGCCAGCATAATTCGGGTAGTTGAACGCTGGTTTAACGGTGCCACAGGATGTGCCTTTCGTTAAACAGTCTAGTGCGTTGAGAATATTTTGTGTCGGAGCCTGACCTGAGTTTGCCGAGCTTGGGCCTGAAGGTAAACCGATCGCGACTTGATCATCACGCAATGGCGCAAACTGAGTGCCGTCGGCTAGTTCAAAACCTTCGATAAGCATCTTAGATTGAGCGACCATCATATCAACAGATCCTTCTGGTGCAGAACCTGGTAGGTACGGGTTTGGTAGACCGCCGTTGTTGTATAGCTGAACATGAAGCAAGTCGAGCGTGCTGCGAGTATCGTTGATCACTGGAATGTACGCTCCCCAAATTCCGCTGTAAGCGACGTAACCGCCTTGAACATAAGGGTGTTCAGGTGCCATGGTTAGGTACATATCGCCCCCCATGTTTTGCTCAATTTGCAGCAAAGCACGACCAAGACGAGCTTGAATTTGTGAACCGTGTACTAGGTTAGATCC
>NZ_JAWPOP010000204.1:0-947 GCF_033344345.1 Vibrio sp. 1978 | reverse complement strand
TTGGGCAAATTGAACAAATGCTGTCCAAAATTGAATTTGATAGCCGTTTCAGACCACTAACCTTGATGGTAGGATATGTCGATACATTATTACGCAAGAATGAGCCAAGTTATGAGTGAAATCACCCTTCCAGAATATCAATCTATTGCTGCAGAGCTACAATCTGCAAGTTTAGCTGTGACACCTGCGGAGCTGCACGGTTTGCTTGTCGGCATGCTAAGTGGTGGATTGGCGATTAACGATCAAACCTGGCAACCAATTCTATTCGATTACACCAATGATGGCATGGGCTGGCCAACGACTGCGTTAGCTTTTGCACAGACGGTCTTCAAAGTGACGGCGAACGAGCTAACGGGTTCATCCATGGAGCTGTCACTACTTCTGCCGGATGAGTCGGGCGAAGAGGGTTTATTCGCGTTGGCAGATAGCTTGTCTGATTTTGTGAATCACTTTATCTCTGGTCTTGGTTTAGCAGGCATTGCGCTGAACAATGCATCGGATGATGCAAAAGAAGCGTTGGCTGACCTAGAAGAAATTGCCAAGTTAGGCATTGATGAAGATGATGACTTTGGTGAACAAGCACAATTGCTGGAACAAGTCATTGAACACGTGAAAGCTTGCGTACTTACCATTCATGCAGAGTTCGGAGCTCGCCCAGAAAGCAGCGAAAGCAAACCGACGATCCATTAATCGTAGATAGACCAGAGGTTAACATGAAGCAATATGACGTAGTAATTGCTGGTGGTGCCATGGCTGGGGCTACACTAGCTTTAGCGATTGAGCATTTGTCTCAAGGGGCTTTGCGTGTTGCCGTTGTTGAACCGTTTAAAGCGCAATCGGATCAGCATCCGGGCTTTGATTCGCGCTCGATTGCTTTGTCTTATGGTACGGTTAACCTGCTGCGTCACTTAGCGTTATGGTCTGCGATTGAACCTTTTTCGACCCCG
>NZ_JAWPOP010000203.1:0-948 GCF_033344345.1 Vibrio sp. 1978 | reverse complement strand
GAGCCATACGTTTACTGGCATGGTCTTAGGCCGCTTTTTGCAAGGCTTGGGGACGGGTTGCTGCGCGGTGCTGGCTCGAGCTTCTACTCGCGACCAATTTAGTGGGAATGAGCTTCCCGTCGCGATGTCTTACATTGCTATGGCAGCGTCCATCACGCCGTTGATTGCTCCTGTGATTGGTGGGTTCATTAACTTCCACTTTGGCTGGAGTATGGTGTTCATTTCATTGTTGGGTTACGTGTCGCTCGCTTGGATCATCATTGCGTTTCGATTCAAAGAGACCATCACACGACGCTCCGCAATCCCCTCTCCAGCCAAAATGTTGGTGCAGTATCGTGATTTGCTCTCGTCTCGATATTTTATGAGTTTTGCGAGCATCAGTTGGCTCAACTTCAGCTTGATGATCACGACCGTCTCCGTGATGCCTTTTATCATGCAAGACCAAATCGGGATGACATCGGACGAATACGCCATGTGGGCACTGATCCCCGCGTTAGGTATGCTCGGCGGCACAACCATTTGTAACCGCATCCGCCCCGTCATCGGAAATAAGAAAATGTTGCTTTGCACACCTGTTTTGCATATCAGTGCGGCACTGTGGTTGTTTTTCTGCCCGGTAGAACCCTTGTATTTGATGATTGGACAATTGTTGATGATTCTTGGCAATGGCATTGCGTTGCCTTGTGCACAAGCACTTGTGATGCAACCATACAAAGAACAAGCGGGCGCGGCGGCAGCCATGTCTGGCGGCGGTCAAATGGTGGTCTCTTCCTTGGTGAGTATGACGCTGGTGCAACTTGGATTAAGTGAAGCGTGGCATTTGTCGTTGGTTGTAGTGCTGTTTACCGCCATCACCTTGACCAATATTCTACGTGGGTTCAACACTGAAGAAGCGCAGCAACACCGAGAGGTGGCAGAGAAAGCCAGCTAATGTCACCGACTTAATTG
>NZ_JAWPOP010000202.1:0-951 GCF_033344345.1 Vibrio sp. 1978 | reverse complement strand
CAAAGTAAAAGTGCTGGCTGTTAACCTAGATGACAAGCAAATTGACTTTGAATTGGTCGAAACAAGTCGTAAGCTACGCGGCGAAGGTAAGACAGCTAAGAAACGAGCTGCGGAAGCGAAACGCAAAGCCAAAGAGAAAAAACGTGCGGCGACACGTTCTTCATCAAAAGAAGGTGCTACAGCGCGCGCTGTTCCTGCTATTGAGCCAACTAAGCGCCCAGAACAAACGGATTCTGGCCGTAAACGCAAAGGGCCAAAACGTGGGGATGACGACAGCGCAAAGAAGCCAAAGGTGAAGAAAGCCCACAAGAAAAAGCCACACAGTAAGCCAAAGAAAACCAAGCGCACTAAGCAAGACGCGCAGTAGGCTGAAGCGCCAATCTGTTACTGCAGATTGGCGGTGAGCGAAGCACAGAAACAGGTTAAGTAATGAGTAACGAATTTATTTACGGTATTCATGCCGTGAAAGCGGTATTGGAACGTGAACCAGAACGCTTTATTGAAGCGTACGTTCTAAAAGGACGCCAAGACGATCGCCTAATGCCAATCTTGAACGATTTGCAGGTGTGTGGTGTTTCTATCCAACAAATGACGCGTAAAACCTTGGATGACAAAGCACATGGTGCAAACCACCAAGGCATCATCGCGCGCGTAAAACCAGCAAAACAGCTGAACGAAAACGACATCGACGACATCCTAGCGCAGCATGAGACACCGTTGCTATTGGTTTTGGATGGCGTGACTGACCCTCACAACCTGGGTGCCTGTTTACGTAACGCCGATGCTGCTGGTGTTGCTGCGATTATCGTTCCTAAAGATCGATCCGCACCAATGAATGCGACAGTAAGCAAAGTAGCCTGTGGCGCTGCAGAAGTGGTGCCTTTGATTCGTGTAACCAACCTAGCGCGCACAATGCGTACTCTGCAAGAGCAGGGCATCTGGTTCGTGGGT
>NZ_JAWPOP010000201.1:0-952 GCF_033344345.1 Vibrio sp. 1978 | reverse complement strand
TGGTTGTGGTCTAACCACGGTCAACAGGTGGTTCCATTCTCTGTGGATACCCGCACGGGGTTGATTGAAAAAATCGACTTCGAGCAAGCTGAAAAGCTGATCATGCAGATGCCTTGCAACCTCTCTTCATTGCAGAACAAGGAATACTTGGTTGACCAGGTAAACCGAGTGTTGCAACGAGGTTGTGAAATGCGTATCTGGGGTATCTTCGAGTCTCCAAGCTCGGTGGAATCCGTTGGTGGTTGGAAAGAGTGGCAGAGCTATTTCAGCTCTACTGGGAATCGACTGATGGCCGATTTCGTTGGTAAAGCCATTCGATTCACCAACCCTCGATAAATCGCCGTTCAACCATTAACCCTAATTAACCCTATGGGGCTCCGATAGCCCTGAGGGGACGGGGCTCCGCAATCGCAATAAGGAGTCCCTATGAAAAACCTATCAGCTTTGGAAGCAGTTCTTGACTACGACAAACCTTCTCGACGTTTTCTTGATGAGCTCAACGAAAACCAGATGAAGGATTTGTCCGGGGAAATCTTCGCCAAGCTCTACTGGAGCAAGCGTAATCCCCAGTGGTACGAGAAAGACACCAATCGGCTGTTTGCACGACTTCGTTGGGTTCAGCGCATCATCAAGAAGCGCTTGAAAACCGGCAAGGTTAAACCTGAACTGACAGAAAATGGTTCAGTGATGGAGCGCTTCAACTTCCCTTATGGTGACACTCTCGATTTCTTCCATCGGTACTTGCGACATCCCAAATGGGAGGTTGTGTATCAAGAATCGGGGTGCAGTGCCTTTTGGAAAAATGAAGCAACGCTTGAGCTATGCACCTACTGCGAAGGTGATGTGGTCATGATGAAGGCTCCTGATGAAGCAACCTTCTTTCGTGATTGCAATCGCCTTAGCTGGTGGTATGCAGATAACGCTTGATCTTAATCCCTAACCAGGGGCGAAC
>NZ_JAWPOP010000200.1:0-953 GCF_033344345.1 Vibrio sp. 1978 | reverse complement strand
CGGACATCACCTTGCCTGCCATTTGGAAAAAGCGTTGCTCTTCCTCTTCCAGATGGTGCAGTACCTTGTGGCGCAGTGTTTTCATGTGCGTAAGCCAAGCGGGTGAGCTCCACGCGGTGTCATCCAACTGAGCGATTACTTTGTCGATGGCGTGGTGCTCAGCAATACCGTGACGTGTCATATCGATCGTCTTATCGCTCTCAATCAGCGGTGCGTAAAAGTAACGCTCTTCAGCGGCGGCATGTTGCTCAAGCTCGTGCTTTAGGTCGCGATAAAACTCTCGACGAGTTGGGGAATCTCCGGATGTTTCCATCAGTGCATCCAGCAAAAGGCGCTGTTTTTCATGACTTTCTTTTAGCACATCGAATATGTTCTTCATCTCTGACTCCTTATCGGATTAAGAATAGTTGGTAAAACAAAGGGCGGTTATCACGCCGCCCTTTTTTGCTGTTGGTGGATGAGGTGAACGCTTAACAATCTTTGTCTTCCGCGTTCAGATTCTCTTTAAGGTTTTCACAACCATCTTCAATGGCGTTTTGCGCTTCTTCCGCAGTCTCATCCAATTTTTTGCCCGCTTTTTCCATTGGCCCTTCATCACTACACGCCGCTAAAGCAAATACCAAACCAAATACTGCGGCGATACGATAAATAAATGACGTAACTCGCATGCTAACTCCTATCTATTTACGTTTTTCTTTCCAAGTATCACAAATACTATTGATACAATTAATGACAACAGGAACAGATAAAATATCACTTGCGCGACAGCTGCGGCAGCACCGGCAATACCACTAAATCCGAGCACCGCTGAAACGAGAGCCAAAGCAAGGAAAATAAACATCCAACGAACCATGGTGTTGTCTCCTTATTTTTTAAAGTGAAAGCTCAATATTAGTTATTACTGAACGACTTCAAGCTTATCGACAACCTTATTTACATCGTTGGTATTATTT